>JACDHN010000273.1 GCA_013821025.1 Acidimicrobiia bacterium
CACGCGAGTCCTGAACACGCGAGCGTCTTTCGTGCTGAGCACCAGACGGGTCTCGAGGAAGATGACGCGATCCTCGGTGAACTCCGTCGCCGAGCCGTCGGCGTCTTCGGGTCGTCGACGGGGCCAGGCGGTGGTGTCGAGCGACTCACCGAGCTGTTGCACGGCAAGAAGTGTGAACGCAGCGACGAGCGCCACGCCGACGACGAACTCCACCCGCGCCGACCAACCGGCAAGCGCCGTGACCGCCACCACGGCGGTGGCGACCAACACGGCCGCCGCCGTATAGACGACGGGCGGGCTGCGCAGGGTCCGCCACAGCGAGAGGCGGTTCACGGAGTCACCACCGTCGACGCCGAGAGATCGGCACGCACGCGCGCCAGGGCGCTCTGCGCCGCAGCGCGCGACACATCGCCCATCCCGTGTTCGGAGTACCTTGCCTCGCGGTACAGGTCGAGCAGCGTGTCGATCGCAACGATCGAGACATCGTGCCGATGCAGCACGCGCGCCGTGAGCTCTGTGGCAGTCTCAGCCGGATCACGGACTACACCGACGGCAGCGGCGGCCTCCTCCAGCTTGACCCAGCATGCGATGATGGCGTCGGCGACGCGCCCGGTCTGCAGCGCCCGTAAACCCTCGTCGACCACCTCGGCAAGCTCCTCGTGGCCGGTGGGCTCGGCCAGGTCCCAGCGAACGTCGGGCCGTCGACCTCGACGATTGAACCGCAGCTCGCGCAGCACCCGCAGGATGGTCTGCAGGAGAATGACGGCTCCAAGCAGAGCCGCCAGGACGAGCGCCAGGCGCACGATCAACTCGATGAACGAACTGTCACCCGCGCTCTCGCCCTGCTCGACGACTTCGGGTGTCGGATCTCGCGGCCCGACGCCGGTGGGCACGGGCGCGCTGCGCTGGATGCGCGGCCCGCCGGGCCCTTCGACGAACGGGTGCACCGTATCGGAAACAGAGGCGAGCGCTGCCAGAGCGAACACGGTCACCGACACCCCTACCGCAACCAGCATCCGGGTGCGACTGCCGGTCGCTCGCCGGGTCCGGAACATGCGCCCACGGTAGCCAGTGATGCGACGGCAGCCGGATCGTCGGCGTGACACGCAGCGACCGCCGAACTGTGAGCCGCAGGGCCGATGTCGGCACCGAGCACTCACCGTTCCGGGCGGCGCTCTGGAACTGTGAGCCACACGGCCGATGTCCGCCTCGAGCACTCACAAATCCGAGCGGGACGGTAGGGCGAGCGGCTCGGGCCGTAGCGTGGCTCCGTGCGCGCACTCATCCTTCGTCATGATCCTGGTTCGGTCGCCGGTCTGCTCGGCGAAGCGCTCGCCGAGCGGGAGTTCGAGCTCATCGTCCAGAACATGGGACGATCCGTGTTCGACGGCACGTTCACCGACCCGTTCCCAGATCTCACCGACTTCGACCTCGTGGT
Organism: Acidimicrobiia bacterium; assembly: GCA_013821025.1. GTDB lineage: Bacteria > Actinomycetota > Acidimicrobiia > Acidimicrobiales > Ilumatobacteraceae > JACDHN01. The sequence continues at coordinate 1,439 of JACDHN010000273.1, forward strand.
GCCGATGGGCGCCATCTGGTCGATCAACGACGAGTCGCAGGTGGGCACGTGGATCAAGCGGGAGCTCGACCTGCTACGCGCCGCCGATGCCGACCAGATCCCCGTGCTCGGGGTGTGCTTCGGCGCCCAGGCCTTGGCCGCCGCCCACGGCGGACACGTGTTCCGGGCCGGCACGCCCGAGATCGGCTTCGGTGAGGTCGAGTCGCTCGACCCCGAGCGGCTCCCTCCTGGTCCGTGGATGCAATGGCACTACGACGTGTTCACGCTGCCGGACGGCGCCGAGCTGCTGGCCGTGACCGACACCGGCCCGCAGGCGTTCGCGCTCCGCAGCAACCTGGCGCTGCAGTTCCATCCAGAGGTCACGGTGCAGATGATCGATGACTGGTCGGCGATGCACCCTGAGGGCACCGAGCAGGCCGTGGCCGAGGTAGGAGCCGACATCGACCAGATCCGAGCAGATGCCGCCGCAAACCGCGACCGCGCCCGCCACGACATCGACACGATCCTCGACTGGTGGCTCCGTTCTGTCGACCTGTAGCAGCAAACGGCCGTGCGGCCACTCCGGCTGTTGATTGGCCGGGCGGGCGCCTCGGGTCTGGCGGAATCGCACCGGTCTCCCGGATGACCCTTGCGTCGGTGCCCGGAGGCGAACAGGATGCTGAAGAACCAACCCGACGCACGAGGAGCCCACATGTCACTGGATCTGGTCATCGAGGTGGACAACGAGCCAGGAGCCTTGGCGCGAGTCGCCAAGGCGATCAGTGACGCCGGCGTGAACATCGCGGCTGCAACGTGCATCGGTCCGAGCTCGCGGGCGGAGCTGCATATCCTCGTGCCCCACGCCGGTGCTGCCACGCGCGCCCTGGCGAGCTCGCAACTGGCGGTGACGCGAGAGCGCGAGGTTGCTGTGGTCGAGGTCGACGACCGGCCAGGGGTACTCGCCGACCTGGCGGGCAAGGTCGCAAAGGCCGGCGTCGATCTCGACCTCGTCTACGTCGCAACCAAGAATCGGGTGGTGTTCGGCGCCGCCGATCTCGACGGCCTCAAGTCCGCGCTCGGCCTCGATCCCTGACCCCAACCGCGAGCCGGACAGCGAGCGGAGCGAGCGAGACATTACGGCGTGTAGGTGCCGAACACCTCTCGGAGGGCGTCGCTGACCTCACCCAACGTGGCTCGTGCTCGCAGCGCGTCCTTCATCGGGTAGAGCACGTTCTGCGTGCCACGGGCGGCCGATCGCAGGTCGGTGAGGTGAGCGTCGACCTCGGCCTGGTTGCGGTCGGCGCGCAACTTCGCCAGGCGTTCGCGCTGGCCCCGCTCCAGCTCCGGGTCGTGCGGGAGCATGTCGGGGTCGGGATCATCATCAACGGCGAACTTGTTGACGCCAACGATCACGCGCTGATCGTCGTCGATGGACTTCGTGTACTCGTATGCCGCCTGGTCGATCTCATCGGTCTGATAGCCGGCCTCGATGGCGGCCACGGCTCCGCCAAGCTCGTCGATGCGCTCGATGTACTCCCACGCCCGTTGCTCGACCTCGTCGGTCAACGACTCCACGTAGTACGAACCGGCCAGCGGGTCGGGGGTCTCCGTGACCCCTGCCTCGTAGCCGATGACCTGCTGGGTGCGCAGGGCGATGCGCGCCGCCGTCTCGGTCGGCAGGCCCAATGCCTCGTCGAACCCGTTGGTGTGCAGGCTCTGCGTGCCGCCGAGCACCGCCGCCAGAGCCTGAACCGATACCCGCACCACGTTGTTCAGCGGTTGCTGGGCCGTGAGCGTCGAGCCGCCGGTCTGGGTGTGGAAGCGCAGCATCGTCGCCTTGTCGCTCGTTGCGCCGAAGCGCTCCGTCATGATCCGGTGCCACATGCGCCGGCTGGCGCGGAACTTGGCGATCTCCTCGAAGAAGTGGTTGTGACCGTTCCAGAAAAAGCTCAATCGCGGGGCGAAGTCGTCCACGTCGAGCCCGGCGTCGATGGCGGCCTGCACGTAGGCGATCGCGTTGGCCAGCGTGAAGGCGATCTCCTGCACGGCAGTCGAGCCGGCCTCGCGGATGTGGTAGCCCGAGATGGAGATCGTGTTCCACTTCGGCACGTGCTCGGCGCAGTAACCGAAGATGTCGGTGATGATTCGCATCGAAGGGCGCGGCGGGTACACGTAGGTGCCGCGGGCGATGTACTCCTTCAGCAGGTCGTTCTGGATCGTGCCAGAGATCTGCTGGGACGTGACGCCCCGCTCCTCTGCCACCAACTCGTAGAGCAGCAGCAGGATCGACGCCGTGGAGTTGATCGTCATCGACGTCGTGACCTCGTCGAGGGGGATGTCGGCCAGCAGCAACCGCATGTCCTCGATCGAGTCGATGGCAACACCCACCTTGCCGACCTCGCCTTCGGCACGCGAGTGATCAGAGTCGTAGCCCATCTGGGTGGGGAGGTCGAACGCGCACGACAGGCCCGTCTGACCGGCGCCGGTGAGGAACTTGAAGCGCTTGTTCGTCGACTCGGCGCTGCCGAACCCGGCGTACTGGCGCATCGTCCACAGCCGTCCCCGGTACATCGAGCCGTAGATGCCGCGCGTGAACGGCGGCGCGCCCGGGAGGCCGAGGCGTTCGTCGGCGTCGAAACCCTCGAGATCAGCGGCTGTGTACAGCGGCTTGATCTCGATCTCCGAGTCGGTGAACCGTTCGCCGGTGCCCATCACCCCCAGCGTACGGCGAGCGCCGTCGCGGGTGTCGAAACGAACTATTCTGCTGCGGGGATCGGATGCACCCGTATCCGCACGGCCGAGGAGGCTTGCATGGCAACCGTCCAACTTACGGACGTCAACAAGGTCTACGACAACGGGTT
>JACDHN010000274.1 GCA_013821025.1 Acidimicrobiia bacterium
CGCAATCGGTGAACAGCGATGGGGTTCGGGGGCGCAGCCCCCGGGGGGAGCGGCGCCGATAGGTGCCGGCCGGGCGTGCGACCGCCAGGGAGCCGTCCGGCGATGGGGTTCGGGGGCGCAGCCCCCCGGGGGGAGCGTCGCCGATAGGCTCTCGTCCTCGTGGCACGATCATCCTCGACGAACAGGGCGGCCAAGCTGGCCCAACGGTCCGGACGCGCCCGCGTCCGCTTCCAGGGCGGCACGCTGTTCCCTGCCATCGTCGCCATGGTCGCTGTGCTCGGTCTCGCCACCATCGTGTACGCCCGCCAGTCCCGCCCTGCTGAGGACGCCTCGCCGCCCACCGTCGAGGACCACTGGCACGCCTCGTACGGCTTCTACCTGTGCGACCCCGAGACCGGTGAGATGGAATGGCAACAGCTCGCCGGTGACCAGGACATCCGCGATGAGAGCGGGCAGATCACCGGTCAGCAACCGGGGTACGCGAGAACGGGTGTGCACAGCCACAACGACGGCGTGATCCACTGGCACGCCTTCAGCAGCGCCGCCACTGGCCGGAACGCCGATCTGGGGGTGTTCCTCGAGGTGTACGACGTGGAGCTGAGCGATTCGGAGCTGAAGTTCTCCGACGACCAAGTGTCCGGTGCGACGTACAAAGAGGACGACACGAAGTGTGGCGACCAGGACGGCAACCTGCGCGTCCAGGCGTGGGATAACTTCCAGGACACCGGCGAGGGCATCACGTACACGGCCAACTTCAACGACATCCGGATGACGAACGACGCCATGGTGTACACGATCGCCTTCGCCGCCGACGACGTCGTGCTGCCGATGCCACCTGAGGCGCAGAACCTGCCGGCGCTCGGCGCCGCCGACTCCGGCCAGACCGAACCACCGGGCAGTGTGCCGGGTTCTGCGGTTCCGGGCTCCACGGTGCCCGTCTCGACGCCTGGTTCGGCGACGACGGGCTCCTCGGTGCCCGGCTCTACGGCACCGGGCTCCACAGCGCCGGCTTCCTCGGCACCGCCGGGCACCACAGGCGCCACCACGCAACCTTCGGGCTGATGCAGGCCATCGTCCTGGTCGGCGGCTTCGGCACGCGGCTGCGCCCACTGACCGACACTGTCCCCAAACCGGTGCTACCCGTTGGTCAGGTACCGATGATCGTGCGCCTCGTCGGCCAGCTCGAACGGGGCGGCGTCGACCAGGTCACGCTGGCTCTCGGCTTCAAACCTGAGCACTTCAACAGCGTGTTCCCCGACCAGCGCTGCGGTGATGTCGCCGTGCAGTACGCCGTCGAACCCGAACCGCTCGACACCGGAGGGGCCATCCGTTTCGCCGCCGATGTCGCCGGCATCGACGAGACGTTTGTCGTCGCCAACGGCGACGTGTTGACCGATCTCGACCTCGGCGCGCTCGTCGGGTTCCATCGCCGCAGCGGCGCCGAGGCGACGCTGCACCTCACGCCGGTCGACGACCCATCGGTCTACGGTGTGGTCGACGCCGACGAGTCGGGACGGGTGCGCCGGTTCGTCGAGAAGCCGACACCCGGCACCGAGCCGTGCGATCTGGTGAACGCCGGCACGTACGTGTTCGAGCCGCGGATGCTGGAGCGACTTCCGAGCGGCGTGCGCACGTCCGTCGAGCGCCAGACGTTCCCGGCAGTGGTCGCCGATGGTGCTCTCTACGCCATGGCCACCGACGACTACTGGATCGACATCGGTCGACCCGACGCCTACCTTCGCGCCAATCTCGACATGCTCTCGGCCACGTCGCCGCTGAGCCGCGCGGAAGCCGTCGATCCGGCCGCCCGCCTCGATCAGACCGTCACCGTGGCCCACAGCGTGATCGGTGCCGACGTCACAGTCGGCGCCGGTACCAGGATCAGCGGCTCCGTACTGCTGCCAGGTGCCATCGTCGGGGAGCAAGCGATCATCGAGGACTCGATCGTGATGGGCCGCATCGGCGACGGTGCTCACGTCTGTCGGGTCGTCGTCGGGCAGCGAGGCGAAGTGGCCGCGGCCGCGCGCCTCGACGGCGTGCGTGTGCCGGCTCCCGAGGCCACGGAGCCGTGACCAACGGGCGCGACGGCGACGCCGTCGCCGACGAACGCAGGCGGTCCGTCGCCGTCATCGGCGGTGCCGGCTTTCTCGGGTCGCACCTCGTCGAGCGGCTGCTGGCCGAAGGGCGTGGCGTCGACGTGATCGACGACCTCAGCACTGGCACGCTCGCCAACCTCGCCGAGGCTCGGCGCCAGGGTGGGGCGCTCAAGATCCACAACTCCGACATCACGTCCCATGATGGGTTGGCCGTCATCGGCATGCGCCGTCCGACTGTGATCTACCACCTCGCCCTGCTCGGCTCGGGCCGCCATCCCCTCGATGCCGATGTCGCCAGCCGCTCGTTCGGCTCGATGCTTGCGGTCCTCGAAGCGTCCCGCCACGCCGGGTCGGACAAGCTCGTGGTCGCTCTGCCGGCGGGAGCGCTCTACGGCAAACCGTCCGCCCGTGAGCTACCGATCAAGGAACTACCCCTGGAGGCCCGGGGCCTGCGCGGCGTCGTGTCCAACGCTGTCATCGACGCGCTCGCCCACTACCGGGACGAGTACGACCTCGTGTTCACCGCTCTGGCGATGAGCAACGTGTATGGCCCCCGCCAGCGCGCAGACGCCGGCGTCGTGGCGCGGTTCCTCGATGCCGCCGCCCGTGGGGATCCCGCCGAGATCGAGGGCGACGGTCGCCAAACCCGAGACTTCCTGTTCATCGACGACGCCACCGACGCCCTGTTCCAAGCGTCGGATCGCGCTGGCGGCCTGGTCGTCAACGTCGGCTCCGGTACCCAGACGTCGATCCGCGACCTCTGGTGCGCCATCGCCCCGGACGGTCCCGATCCCGTACGCGCCCGCGCCCGTCCCGATGAGCTGGCCCGTTTCGCCGTGTCACCGGTACGCGCCCGGTCCAGCTTTCCTGGTCGCCCTGGACCACGCTCGCCGACGGTCTGGCCGAGACCATCGCTTCGCTCAACCCGCCGCAACTTTGAGTGCACAGCGCCGTGCAAACGTCGCTCTCTACACTCAGAATCGCGTGGGACGGGCTGGCACGGCGTCGAGGACGGCCTCAGCCAGGCGTGACGACGCCTCGGCGGAGCTCATCACGGAGGGCGTGACGATGCAGCGCATCCCGGTGGCCTCGACGTCGCCGGCCAACGGGGCATCGACGGGATCGATCACGAGCGCGCCGGCAATCGGTGCGTAGAGCCTGGCCACACCGATCACCGACGGCTCGTGACCGAGCTCGGCGAGCAAGTGGTCGGCCGGTCCCTTCAACGCTGCCCCGCCCACGATCGGCGACACGGCGACGACGGACTCCCGCCGCGCCGCCAACAGCTCGTCGGTTCCGGGCAACGAGCGGATGGGACCGATCGAGATGATCGGGTTGCTCGGCGCGATGACCACCCGGTCGGCAGTGCTCAGCGCGGTGGCGGCGTCACGGGTGAGTGTCGCCGCCTCGGAAGCGAACTCGACGGACAACACCGGCACCGAGTGTCGTCGGCCGACGAAGTACTCCTGGAAGCTCACCCAACCGCCGTCTTCGAGCTGCACCCGAGTCACCAGCCGCTCGTCGGTCATGGGCAGCAGGCGGACGGTCACCCCCCACGCCCTCCGGATCTCATCGGCGACCGTCGACAGCGACGCACCTTCGAGGCGGCGAGTCGTGCGGTACAGGTGGGTGGCAAGGTCCCGGTCGCCGAGGTTGAACCACGTAAGTGCAGCCTGAGACGCCGGCGGGCGCACCTCGGTGTAGCGGTCGAGGGCCTCCATGGTGCGCCAAGACTCGTCGGAGAGCCCCCAACCCCGTTCGCGATCGATGGCGCCGGCCAACGTGTACGTGATGGTGTCGAGGTCGGGCGAGATCGCAAGCCCGTTGATCACCTCGTCGTCGCCGGTGTTGACAACAGCCACGATGCTGCTCGGCTCCGTGACGGCGCTCAGCGCGACGAGCATGCGGGCGGCGCCCACGCCGCCGCACAGCACGGCCACGTCGGCCCTCACCGCTCACCTCGGGCCAGCGACGTGTACAAGCGGGCCAACCCGTCCACCGTGTCGTCCCACGAGAAACGGTCGAGGTTCGCCATGCCGGCGCGACGCAGCTCGGTCCGCCGTGCGGAGTCGCCGAGCACGCGGGCGAGACCTCGGGCGATGTCGGCCGGGTCGAGCGGATCCACGTACTCCACACCGTCGCCGCCGACCTCGGCGAGAGATCCGCACCGGGACGCCACGAT
>JACDHN010000275.1 GCA_013821025.1 Acidimicrobiia bacterium
TGACCGGCGAGGTGCCCGACATGCCGACCGGTCACGACCAGGCGATGCCGCCCGGCGACAGCAGTGGCGCCGTGGCGACCGAGGACAGCCTGTTGAACGACTCGGCATCGCTGGCGGTCGAGGTGGTTGGACTGCGTGCGCGCCTCGACCACTTGGAGCGATTGCTCGGCGTCGAAGCACCCACCGAAGGCGCTTGAGGCCCGCCCAGTGGCGGCGGCCGACCGGCGACTTTCACGTCGCTCCGACAACACCTGTTGTAGGCGTTGTCTTGATGGATTGCGGCCGCCCCCGCTCGGCGCGCTGGGCGACCAGGCGTACGACGTCAGCGATGAGAACGTCCGTAATCGGGACGACGTGAAATCGGAGCGACGGTGTCCGGCTTGTCCCATCCGAGATACGGGCGGTCGAAACAGCGCAGCGGTACGGTGCGGTCGTGATCGCGCTCGAGGATGCCCAGCGGACCGTGCTCTCGCAGTGCCCACCGCTACGGCCGGTCTCGGTGGCGTTGGCCGATGCGGTCGGGCGAGTGCTGGCCGCCGACGCCGTGGCCGACGAGGACGTGCCGCCGTTCGACAACTCCGCCGTCGACGGATACGCGGTGCTGTCCTCCGACATAGCGAGCGCGCCAGCCGAATTGCGAGTGGTGGACGAGGTGGCGGCCGGCGCCGCGTCGTCGGTCCGTCTCGAGGCCGGCCAGGCGATCAGGATCATGACCGGAGCCCCGATGCCCGACGGCGCCGACGCCGTGGTCATGATCGAACACTCCGAGATCCTCGGTGACGAGGCAGTGCGTCTGGACCCGCCGGGCGCGCCGCTGGCTGCCGGCACGGCTGTGCGTAGCGCCGGCAGCGACGTGCGGGTCGGCGACATCGTGGCGCCGGCGGGCACAGTGGTGACTCCGGCCGTGGTCGGCACGCTGGCGAGCGTGAACGCCCGGCGGCTCGACCTGTACCCGGCCGTGCGCGTGGCCGTCATGTCGACCGGTGACGAACTGGTCAGCGACGGTGGTGAGCTCGGTCCTGGCCAGATCCGGGAGTCGAACCTGCTGATGCTCGAAGCGCTCCTGATCGACACCGGGTGCCAGGTCATGAACTTCGGCGTGATCCGCGATGACGAGACCGCCGTGGAAGCGGCGTTGGACGACGCCGTCGACGGGAACGATGCCATCATCACGAGTGGCGGGGTCAGCATGGGCGAGTACGACGTGGTCAAGGCTGTGCTCGGGCGCATCGCCGAGATGGACTGGATGCAGATCGCCATCCGGCCGGCCAAGCCGTTCGCCTTCGGCCGCCTCGGCGGAGTCCCGATCTTTGGGTTGCCGGGCAACCCCGTGAGCGCCCTCGTCAGCTTCGAGCTGATGGCGAGGCCGTGCCTGCGCCGGATGATGGGCTTTTCGAAACTGGCTAGGACGAGCGTCGTGGCGATCACCGACGAGGCGATCGTTCGCCGTCCCGACGGCAAGGTGCACTTCGATCGGGTGTACGGCACGTTCGCCGACGACGGGCGCTACCACGTGCGCAGCGTGGGTGCCCAGGGCAGTCATCAGCTGGCGGCGACGGCGCTGGCCGATGCACTGGCCGTGGTGCCCGACGGTGACGGGCTCGGCGCCGGGGACGAGGTTGCGGTGTTCTTGTTGCGGGACTGAACGTCGCACCTCGAACGCCCGTATCCTGATCCCGTGCCCGTCGATCTCGTGGATTCCTTCGGTCGTGTCGTGCGCGACTTGCGGATCGCCGTGACCGACCGCTGCAACTTCCGCTGTACATACTGCATGCCCGAGGAGGGTCTCGACTGGTTGCCTCGCGACGAGGTGCTCAGCTTCGAGGAGATCGAGCGCATCGCCAGGATCCTCGTGGATCGTTATGGCATCAACGGCATCCGCCTCACGGGCGGTGAACCAACGGTGCGAGCCCACGTGACCACGCTCGTGGCCAAGCTGGCAGCGCTCGGTGTCGACCTGGCCATGACGACCAACGGCACGACGCTGCGCATGCTCGCCCAACCGCTGCGTGACGCCGGCCTGCGCCGCGTCAACGTCAGTCTCGACACGTTGCACACGGAGCGGTTCAGCGAGATGACTCGCCGCGACGAGCTGACCAAGGTGCTCGACGGCATCGACGCCGCCATCGACGCGGGTTTCGACCCGGTCAAGATCAACGCCGTCATCGAGCGTGGCGTGAACGATGGTGAGCTGCTCGACCTGGCCGTGTTCGGACGCCAGCGCGGGGTCGAGATCCGCTTCATCGAGTTCATGCCGCTCGACGCCCAGGGCGAGTGGGGACGCCAGAAGGTCGTCAGCCAAGACGAGATCGTCGACACCATCGGCTCGGTGTTCCCCCTGGAGCGGGTGACGGCCCGTGGCGCGGCGCCGGCTGATCGCTGGCGTTACCTCGACGGCAAGGGGCTGATCGGCGTGATCCCCACGGTGACGAAGGCGTTCTGCGGCGACTGTGACCGGGTGCGGCTCACGGCCGACGGGCAGTTCCGCACATGCCTGTTCGCCATCGACGAGACCGATCTGCGCGCCGCGCTGAGGCGCGGCGACACCGACGACGAGATGGCCGGCCTGATCGAACGAGCCGTAGGAGCAAAGTGGGCAGGCCACCAGATCAACCAGGTCAACTTCCTACGGCCGCGCCGGTCGATGAGCCAGATCGGCGGCTGAGTAGCCTCGGGACGTCATGAGTGACCTTCCGTTCACCCATCTGGATCCCCTCGGTCGTGCACGCATGGTCGATGTCACGCCGAAGGAGCCAACCCACCGCCGGGCGCTCGCCCGCTGCAAGGTGTTCATGAGGCCCGAGACGACGGTGGCGATCGCCAACCGGGAGGTCACGAAGGGTGACGTGCTCTCCGTGGCCAGGGTGGCGGGCATCCAGGCGGCAAAGCGGACGTCCGACCTGATCCCGCTGTGCCATCCGTTGCTCGTCGGCGCGGTGTCGATCAACTTCGAGATCGGTGACGACTTCGTGGCCGTCGAGGCCCACGTCGACACGGTCGATCGCACAGGCGTCGAGATGGAGGCGCTCCACGCAGCGTCCATGGCAGCGCTCACCATCTACGACATGTGCAAGTCAGCCGACCGCGGGATGGTCATCGGTGACCTGGCACTATGGGAGAAGACGGGCGGTCGATCCGGGACGTTCCGGCGCTCCGAGGACGGCCATGCCGACGGCGCATCCGCCGATGTCGCGGGGGTCGTTGCCCGGTGCCACGAAACTGTCGTAGAATCGTAAAGAAGTTGCAAGTCTTCGTCTGCCGGCAGTCGGGTGGCGGAGTTCCGGTCCGAGACATCAGAGGCGAAAACACATGGGTCAAGTTGTTCTGCTCGTCGTAGGAGCAGCATGGGCGGCTGTGCTCATTCCCCCGTTACTGCGGTCCAGAGGACAGAATCGGCCCAACTCCTCGGTGTCGGACTTCCGCAACCAGCTCTCCTCGTTGCAGAAGGTGTCGCGCACCGTTCACATGCGCTCGATGGGGCGTTCACTCGTGGCGTCGTCACTCGAGCGGCCGAGCGCCAACCGCGGAGCTCCGATCGACCGAGCCCATACGAGCATCACGCTGCACGCCCCGACGGGCCGCGCCCAGGGCGGCGGTCACGCCATCGCCCAGCCCCGTACCCCTCAGACCGAGCGCCGTGATGTGCCGCACGATCGCACGCCCCGTCGGCTCGACGGCGGGCGCGGCGAGCGGACGCACCGCCAGCTGCTCGTGAACCGGCGCGACAGGCGGGCCGCCGTCAAACGACGGCGGGCCAACGTGCTGTTCCTGCTGGCGCTCGCTTCCGTGTGCACGCTGTTCCTGGCCGTCACCACGAAGTCGGCGACCGTGCTGTACGTGTTCGCCGGCGTGTTCGTGGCCCTGGCCGGCTACATCTACCTGCTCGGCCAGGCCCGCCAGCGGGAGGATGATCCCCGCGAGATCGTCGATGTCACGCCGCCGAGCAGGCCGGCGCGACAGCATCAGCACCATTTCGACGTCGCCTGAACCGGTACACTGAGGCACCCTTTCGGGGCTGTAGCTCAGTTGGTAGAGCGCGACAATCGCACTGTCGAGGCCAGGGGTTCGATTCCCCTCAGCTCCACATCACCGACGCCGACGTCGACGAGCGGGCACGTCTCGGCGCGCACGATCACGTGAGGTCGAACTCGACTCCCTGGGCGAGCGGGAGCGACGTCGAGTAGTTGACGGTGTTGGTGGCCCTGCGCATGTAGCCCCTCCAGGCGTCCGAACCCGATTCCCGGCCTCCGC
>JACDHN010000276.1 GCA_013821025.1 Acidimicrobiia bacterium
GAGTTGTGGTTCGCACCCGTGGGCGCGCAACACGCCAGCCGTGACCTGACCGACGCACGCCACGGCGATCGCCGACGTCGATGGCCCGGACACAACCTTCACTGCCGCTGCCACCCGTCTCGCGCCGTTGGGCGAGGTGACGACGAGCCAGTCGTAGTCGGCCAGCCTGGCAAGCGCGTCGGCCAGCGCAGCCCCGCCGTCTTCTGGCTCGGCGGTCTCGATCAGCGCCACGTGCACCACGTCGGCTCCCAGCTCGGCCAACCGCCGGTCCAACTCGCCGGGATGCTCTCGGGTCACCACGATGCGCCGACCCGCCAGCGACGCGACGGCAGCGTCGGACCTGGCGTTGGCCCCTGCGTCGGCGTTCATCGGCGGCCGATCGCCTGGGTCGCCAGTCGGGCGACGGATCGCGCCGTGTCGAGATCGTCGGGCGTCAGGGCCAGAACCGTCTTGCGTTGATCGACGACTTGCGCGTCTCCGTCGGACAGGAACGTGTGGAAGACGGCGCCGTCCACGAACGCGCCGAGCGGGAGCGTGCAGCCGCTGCCGAGCTCTGCCAGGAACGCACGCTCAACCTCGATGGCGCGGCGCGTCACCTCATGGTCGAGCGTGGCGACTGTCGTAGCGACGTCAGTGTCGTCGCTGCGATGCTCCACGGCTACCGAACCCTGGCCGACGGCCGGTACGTACTCGCTCGGATCGAGCCGTTGGGCGATGCGGTCGGTGAGCCCGAGGATCTCCAGCGCAGCGACTGCCATGACGATGGCGCCGTCCGGCGGGATCCGCTCCAGCCGGGTGGCGATGTTGCCGCGCAGCTCGATGAAGTGCAGATCGGGGCGGTGCCAGCCGAGTTGTGCCCGGCGTCGCACCGAGCCGGTGGCGACGGTGGATCCGGGCGCCAGCTCGCCAAGAGCCGCACCCACGAGAGCGTCAGCCGGGTCGCGGCGGGCACAGAACGCACCGATCGTGAGTCCAGGCATGGGTTCGGTCGGGAGGTCCTTGGCGGAGTGCACGGCGATGTCGGCACGGCTGTCGAGCACGGCGTGTTGGACCTCCTTGACGAACACGCCTTGGCCGCCGATGACGTGGATCGGAACGTCTCGGTTGCGGTCGCCGCCGGTCTCCACGAGCACCAACTCCGTCTTGGTACCGGTGCGCTCGGTGATCTGGTCGCCGACCGCTTGCGCTTGGGTCCTGGCCTGCTCGCTGCGTCGCGTGGCGATGCGCAACGGACCCTTCATGACGCGGCCGCCGAAGCGTCTGGAGGCGCCGGCTGTGAACTGCCTGCGCAGAACCGGAGCCCCACCTCAGAACGACGCGACCATCGGCCCGCCGCGCGCATCAGTGCAGGTCGAAGACGTCGCGGATGGCTGCGGCGTTGCGCTCGCCGCGCGGTGTCCCTGCGTCGTGCGCCAACCTCACCGACGGTTCGTGTAGCAGCTTGGCAACGAGACTGCGAACCATTGCCTCAACCGTCTCGCGCTGTTCGCCACTGAGTGACGCCAGCCGTTTCGCGTACCGGTCGAGCTCGGCGTCGCCGATCTCCTCGGCCCGCCGACGCAGGGCGGCCACGAGCGGCGCCGCCTGTCGGGCCTGGGCATCGAGATGGAACATCTCCACCTCGTCGGCGACGATGGTGCGCACGCGGTCGGACTCGGCGGCCCGCGAGCTCAGACCACGATCGGCCCAGTCGCGAAGGTCGTCGAGATCGAGCACGGTGACGTCGGGAAGAGCACCAACGGACGGGTCGACGTCGCGGGGTACGGCGATGTCGACGATGTGCAGCGGAGAGCCGGCTCGCGGGGCAAGGACATCGGTGGTCAGGATCGGCGTGGAAGCACCGGTGCAGGAGACGACGATGTCGGCGGAGGCGAGCGCCTCGTCGAAGTGCTCGAACTCCACGGCAGCGCCGTTCACGCGATCGGCGAGGGCGCGAGCCCGCGCCGGGTCGCGGTTGACCACGGTCAGATGGGCGACACCGCGGTCGCGAAACGCCAGAGCCACCCGTTCACCCATCACCCCGGCGCCGAGGATCAGCACCCGCTGCTCGGCCAGCGAGTCGACGCCCTCGGCGATCATCTCGACGGCGGCGTGGCTGACCGACGCCGTCTTGCGCCCGATGCCGGTCTGGGTGCGGGCCCGCTTGCCGACGCGCACGGCGTGGCGGAACAGGTGGTTGAGCGCGGACCGAGCCGCGCCCTCGGCCTGGGCCGTCTTCCACGCCTCGCGGACCTGACCCAGGATCTCGCTCTCGCCGAGCACGGCCGACTCCAGTCCGGCCGCCACCGAGAACAGGTGGGCAACTGCGGCGCCGTCGTGCTGGCTGTAGAGGTGCGGATTCAGGTCGTCTGGGTGCAGGTCGCCCACCTCGCACAACCACGAGCAGAGATCGGCGTAGGCGCCGTGGAACTTCTCGGCGACCGCATAGATCTCGGTGCGGTTGCACGTGCTGAGCAGCACGACCTCTCCGATGTTGTCACGCCTCGAAAGGGTGGCAACGGCCTTCGAGACGTCCTCAGGCGGGATCGCCACCCGTTCGAGCACCGACAGCGGACCGGTGCGATGGTTGACTCCGATGACGACGATCGACATTGCTCCGCTAACCCTATGCGCTCGCGCCCCTGGTTGAACCAGTGGGTACCGATTGCAGCGACGACTGGCGTCGCTGCTCGTAGTAGCTGAGTATCTGCAGCTCGCTGGCGAGGTCGACCTTGCGCACGGTGACGCCGGGGGGCACCGACAGCACGGCCGGAGCGAAGTTCAAGATGCTCGTGACACCTGCCCGAACGAGGCGGTCGGCGGCCTCCTGGGCGGCGTCGGCCGGTGTGGCGACAACACCGATGGCCACGGACTGGCCCTGCACGATGGACGGCAACTCGTCGATGGAGCGCACCCGCACGCCGCCGATGACGGATCCGATCTTGGAGACGTCGATGTCGACGATGCCCGCCACCGGAAACCCACGATCGCCGAAGCCGCCGTAGCCGGCCAACGCCTGGCCGAGGTTGCCGGCGCCGACGATCACGACCGGCCAGTCGTGGGTCAGACCGAGCTCGCGGCGGATCTGGTAGATCAGGTAGTCGACGTCGTAACCAACACCCCGCGTGCCGTAGCTGCCGAGGTAACTGAGGTCCTTGCGCACCTTGGCGGCGTTGACCCCGGCCAGCTCGGCCAGTCCCTCCGACGAGGTGCTCGTGACGTGCTGGTCGTGCTGTTCGGTGAGGATGCGAAGGTAGACAGGCAGGCGGGCGACGCTCGCCTCAGGAATCCGCCTGCGCGTCGACGCCATGACCACAGGCTACAGCCGCTCGTGCACAGCTTCACAAACCTTGCTGTCAGGCGGCGAGTGAAGTCGCTAGCTGTGCATGTCGGGGAGGTTGTCCCCAAGTAGGTGGTTGAGAGTGTCGGTGGGTGTGGCCCAGCCGAGTGCGCCGTGGGAACGGTGCTGATTGTAGAAGTGCATGAACCCGTCGTAGGCGGCGGTGCGGTCGTGGTCGTTGTGCCAGTCGCGGATGTAGGCCCATTCCTCGAGCAGAATGCGGTGGAAACGTTCGTCCTTGCCGTTGGTCTGGGGCCGGTAGGGCCGGTAGGGCCGGGTGCGCTTGGGTGCGACCCCGGTGTCGGCGAGCGCGGCAAGCCAGCGTCGTGACCGGTAGCAGGGCCCGTTGTCGGTGAGGGCCCCGTTCGACGGTGATGCCGTGGGCGGCGAACCACTGGTGGGCGCGATGCCAGAACCCCGCTGCGGTGACGCCTTGTTCGTCTCGGTGGATCTCCGAGTAGGCGAGGCGGGTGCGGTCATCGATGGCGGTGTGGATGTACCGGTACCCGACCTTGGTGTGGTCGGGACCATGGAGCCGTCCGTGGACCCGCCAGCCGCCCCCGTCGGGGATGCCGGCGAGCTTCTTGACGTCGACGTGGGCCAGCTCGCCGGGCCGTTCGCGCTGGTATCGGCGACAAAGCGATCGCGCCACTTGCGAACGGTCTTGGCGTCGACCTGGCACCGTTGCGCGGTCGCTTCGATCGTCCAACCGTCATTGAGGACGCAGACCACCATGCGCCGCCGGCCCATCGGGGTCAACACCGCGTTCGGATGCTGGCTTCTAGCGTGAGACACGAGCCCTCCTGAGTGAGACGTGAGTTGTCGAGACCCACAGCCTCACTCGGAGGGCTCACTTCACCGAGACACCCCGATCACACCGCCATTCCAGGGACAACCTCCCCGGTCGTCACAGCTAGC
>JACDHN010000053.1 GCA_013821025.1 Acidimicrobiia bacterium
CGAGCGGAACGTGCAGCGCCGGGCGGCGGATGCAGGCGATGACGGCGCCGACTGCGCCAGCAGCAAGGATCACCGCGCCCCAAGCCGTGTGCAGCCCGAACCCGACCTGGTCGGCGATGACGTTGACAGCATCTTTCGTGCGGGTGGGGATGTAGCCCAGACGATCGTCGTTGTCAGGAATCAGCATCGAAGGCATCAGCAGATGAAAACCGACGATGCCACCGACGAACGCAAGGTGTGGAGTGGCCAGCGTCCAGCCGTCGATCTGGTCGAAAGCGCGGCGCCAGGACGCCCGCCGGGGGCGACGCCGCCACACGCCGAACACCTCGACGGCCTGAGCCGCCGCGAACACGCCGAAGAACACCAGACCCTCTCGGCGAGTGTTGAAGCACAGCGCCCCGAGCAGACCGAGGATCACGAGGTCTCGGTGGCGTGCCGTCAGCCACGAGGACCGCACGAGCAGGCGGTCCATCCACCACACGACGACGGCCACCATCAGCATGTGCGGGAACTCCGAGAGCAGGCTGTCCGTGTGGCGCAGGTAGAGCGGTGAGAGCCCGACGACGGCGACGGCGAGAAGGGCCACCGGACGGTTGATGCGGCGCCGGACGATGCCGTGGAACAGCACCAGGAACCCACAGAAGATGGCCACCTCGACGAGCTTCAGCTTGTCGTAGTCGAGCTTCCACAGGTGCACGAATGGCGACAGCATGAGTGGAAAGCCCCACGGGTACGAGATCGGTCCGAACAGGCCACCCGACGTCGTGACGGTGTAACGGTTGTCCCTGAGCACGTCGGCCATGCTGCCCTCGAACACGCTCTGGGCCTGGCGCACGTACAGGGCGAAGTCGTCGCCGGCGTTGTGCCCGCTGCGATGCAGGCCGACGGCTGCCGCGACGACACCGATGATCACGACGCCGAGAGTCGACGCCCGCACGATCGCAGTGGTCACCGGCCGGGACACGGCGACATTGTGGCCGACGGCAGGTGCGTCGCGCCGGGCAGCGACGGCTACCGGCACTTGGACATGAAGCGTTCCTCGTCGACGAGGACCCTGGTGACCTTGCCAGCGGCAACGAGTCCACGGTCGTCGAACGCCGACACCTCGAACGTCAGCCGGCGGCCCTCGATGCGCCGCAGCACGGCCTCAGCGCTCACACTGCCGCCGACCGGTGTCGGTTGCAGGTGGTCGAGGCGCACCCGGATGCCCACCGTGGTCGCAGCGTCCGTGAGATGACGGTCCACCGCCAGGCACGATGCCTCCTCGCACAGGGCGATCAGGCGCGGCGTGCCGAGCACCTCGACGACGCCCGAGCGCAGCGAGCGGGCCGTGTCCTCGCAGGACACGGTCATCTTCGCCTCACCACGCAGTCCGACGGTCAGAGTCATCGGCGAACCACGCTAACGCTCCATCGCCCACCGGTAGCATTCGCCAGCGTGATCGAAAGCGACGTCGCCGAACGAGTACTGACCACCGCGATGGGAACCGGCGGCGAGTTCGCAGAGATCTACGCCGAGGACAAGCACAGCACGTCGGTCGGGTTCGACGACGGCCGCGTGGAACAGGTGACGAGCGGTCGCGATCGCGGTGCGGGCATCCGGGTCATCTCCGGTGATACGACCGGTTTCGCCCACACCGCCGACATCACCGAGGCAGGCCTACTGCGGGCTGCCGAGGTCGCCGCAGCAGCGGCCCAGCGCGGCGGGCCTGGCACGGCCGTGACATCGCTGACGGCGACGGTCGCCAGGACCCGCACGATCGAACGCAACCCCGACGAGGTGGCGAAGCGGCACAAGGTCGACCTGCTGGTTGCGGCGGACGAGGCCGCCAGGGCCTCCGGGCGCCAGGTGGTGCAGGTGTCGGCCGGTTACGGCGACAGCCACAAGCAGGTGATGGTCGCCAACACCGACGGGCTGTGGTCGACCGACACCCAGACCCGAGTGCTGTTCCGCATCAACGTCGTCGCCGACGGCGACACGGGAATGCAGACCGGTTACGAGTCGTTCGGCCGCACGGCTGGCTTCGAAGCATTCGAGTCCGTCGATGTTGCCGACCTGGCTCGCCGGGCCGCAGCCAGGGCGATCACGAAGCTTGGCGCCCGGCCGGCGCCTTCTGGCTCGATGCCGGTCGTGATCCGCCAGGGCACCGGCGGCGTGCTGTTCCATGAGGCGTGCGGCCACGGACTCGAGGCCGACCACATCGCCAAGGGCGCAAGCGTCTACCGGGGCAAGGTCGGCGAGCTCGTGGCGTCGCCGCTCGTCACACTCGTCGACGACGGCACGATGGGCGACGAGTGGGGCACGCTGTCGATCGACGACGAGGGACATCCGACGCAGCGCAACGTGCTCATTGAAGACGGTGTGCTGACCGACTACATGTACGACTACCTGCGGGCACGCAACGAGCAGCGCCGGCCGAGCGGCAACGGCCGCCGCCAGAGCTACCGCCACCTGCCGATGGTGCGCATGACGAACACGTTCGTGCTCGACGGTCACGACGATCCTGACGACATCATCTCGTCCACCGAGCAGGGCGTGTACGTGAGCATGCTCGGCGGCGGCAGCGTCAACACGGCCAGCGGCGACTTCGTGTTCGGCATGACCGAGGCGTACTTGATCGAGAACGGCTCGGTCACCGAGCCGCTGCGCGAGGGCAACCTCATCGGCAACGGGCCACAGGTGCTGCGCGACATCGACATGCTCGGCAACGACTTCGCCATGGGGTCGCCCGGCACGTGCGGCAAGGACGGTCAGGGCGTCCCTGTCGGCACCGGTCAGCCGACGCTGCGGGTCAAGTCGCTCACCGTCGGTGGCACGGCGGCGTGAGGGTTTCGGCCTCGTTCGTTCGCTCGCTGCGCTCGCTCTCTCCACTCGGTCGAGGTGGGATTGTTGAGCGGCCTGCGGCCGCGCTCAACTGCTGCGGTGATGCGACCGGCGGAGCCGGATCGCGTCACGGTGAGGGGGGATCGCGGGGCGCCCCCCTCACGCTCCCCCCAATCGTGCTCCCCCCAATCGTGCTCCTTGGTGATCACAGCCGGTTGATCCTCTTGACGGCGGGGGTCGGAGCGTGAGTGTCGTCGATGACGAGACTGGAGTGCGGGAGCTGGCGGCTATTGCTGAGGGGGTTGTGGGGCGGGCCGTGAGGGGGGAGCAGGTGGAGGCGTTCGTGTTGCGGGGGGGTGAGACGGACGTGCGGGTTTATCAGGGCGATGTCGAGCACTTCGTCTCGGCGCAGAGTGAGGGGATCGGTGTTCGCGTGATCGTCGACGGGCGCACCGGCTTCGCGTACGCAGGGGCGCTGACGCCCGATGCGATCGACGAGGTGCTGGCCGAGGCCCGTGACAATGTGCAGTACGGAACGGTCGATGAGTTCGCCGGGCTCGCCGAGCCGGACGGCGTGGCAGTGTCACCCCAGCAGCTGTGGAGCGACGAGTTGGTGGCGCTGCCGACGGAGCGCAAGATCGCACTCGCCACCGAACTGGAGCAGCTCACGCTCGCCCTCGACTCCAGGGTGCGCATCGACGATGCCAACTATTCCGACGCCTGGGCCGTCACGGCCGCCGCCACGACGACCGGCATCAGCGAGACGAGCCGGGAGAACGGCTGCTACGTCACCGTCGCGGCACTGGCTGACGACGGTGACGAGACGCAGTCCGGGTTCGGCTACTCGGTCGGGCGCACACCGGGTGAGATCGACCTCGATCGGGCGTCGGGCCTGGCCGCCGAGCGGGCAACACGGCTGCTCGGGGCGACGAAGCCTCCGAGCGGGCGTGTCACGGTGGTGCTCGACCCGATGGTGACGGCCAGCTTCCTGTCGATCATCGGGTCCACGCTGAATGGCGAAGCGGTGGTGAAGGGCCGCAGCCTGTTCCGTGACCGCTTGGGCGAATCAATCGCCGCGTCGGCGGTGACGCTCGTCGACGATCCCACGAACCCGCTGGCGTTCGCCGCCACAGAGACCGACGGCGAGGGCCTCGCTGCCCGGCGCAACGTGTTGATCGACCACGGCGTGCTGTCGCAGTTCACGCACTCCAGCTACTCGGCCCGCCGGGCCGGCACCGTGTCCACCGGCAACGCCGTGCGGGGCAGCTTCGCCACGACGCCGGGCGTCGGTGCCATGGCGCTGGCGCTCGAGCCCGGCTCCCGGGACCAGGAGGCGCTCATCGCCGATCTCGACGGCGCCGTGCTGATCCAATCCGTGACCGGTCTGCACTCCGGCGTCAACCCGATCAGCGGCGACTTCTCGGCAGGGGCTTCCGGGCTGCTCATCGCCGGCGGGGCCCTGGGATCGCCGGTGAGGGAGTTCACCATTGCTTCCACACTGCAGCGCATGCTGCTCGATCTCGCGGAAGTCGGCTCGGACGTGGAGTGGCTGCCAGGAAGCGCTGCCGGCGTGAGCCTCGTCATCCACGACGTCACCGTCTCCGGCGTCTGATCCGGTCGACGGCGAGGGCTGAGAGTGCCGATCACCCACGCCATCGTGCTGGGCATCGTCCAGGGACTCTCCGAGTTCCTGCCCATCTCGTCGAGCGGGCACCTACTGCTCGTGCCCTGGCTGTTCGGGTGGAACGACTTCGACAACGAGTCGATTGAGAAGGCGTTCGACGTGGCGCTGCACATCGGCACCATCACGGCTGCCATCGGCTACTTCCGTCACGATCTCAGCCGCTACGTGCGCCAGGGACTGTCGCTCGTGGTCCACCGGGAACGACCGACGACACCTGACGGGCGGCTCGCATGGCTGCTCGTGCTGTCGACCGTGCCGGCCGCCGCAGTGGGTGCGCTGTTCGAGAGTCAGATCGACGAGCGCCTCGGCACACCGACGATCATCGCCGTGTCGTTGATCGTGTTCGGGTTGGTGCTGGCAGTGGTCGATCGCCTGGCTGGGACCAGGACCGTGCCCGAGTACTCGGCCCGCGATGCCGTGATCGTCGGTGCAGCTCAGGCGCTGGCCCTCAACCCTGGCACGTCCCGATCAGGGATCACCATCACGGCGGCCCGGCTCCGCGGGTTCACCCGTGATTCGGCGGCCCGCCTGAGCTTCCTGATGATGATCCCCGTTACGACCGGCGCCGTCGTGTTCAAGATGGCAGGGCTCGCCGCCGACGGGATCCCCGACGGGCTGCTGACACCGATGATCGTCGGCGTGTTGACGTCGGCGGTGTCCGGCTGGATCGGCGTGTGGGGCACGCTGCGCCTCGTGCGCACTCGCTCGTTCACGCCGTTCGTCGTCTACCGGGTGGCCCTCGGTACAGCCGTGCTCGTGATCGTCGCCGCCGGCTGGCGCTGACACCGGGTCCAGGACTCAGCCGTCACGGGCCGACCAGCAAGGCCGCTCGGGATTCGACGGCTGCGGCGGCGACCGCCGGAGCGTCGGCTTCTGGAACGGCGACCAGCACGGCGTCGCCCTGCAGGCCGACCATGATGGCGTCGCCGGCCAGCACGGCTCCGTCGGCGGCCACCGCGACGGTGGCGCCCGTCGGCGCGCCGGTGGGGATCGGCTCCACGATGGCGACCGTGCGCCAGCCGTCCGGGACGAGTCCCCGTGAGCCTTCGCCGCCCGTGATGTCGTAGGCCGACAGCATCTCACCGGGGCCGATGTCGTGACGCGCCACTGCTCCGTCGGGTACTGCACTCATGGCGTCTTCGGGCATCACGGCCATCGGTACGTCTCGCGGAGCCGTCGCACCATCGAGCGGGTCACCGGGGCTGAGCCGTCTCATGGCCACGTGCACGGTGGTCGTCGATCCCCACGTCTGGCGCTCCGCCTCCACGGCCCGCACCGACTCGTAGGCGATCGAACCAGTGACCGCCGCCACGGCAATTACGAGCATCCAGTACAGCCAGGGCCGCCGCACGAGCGCTCGCCGCAGCCGCGCCCCGGGGTTGGCCGGTAGGCGCACACGGCGGTGGTCAAGGCGCATGGATCCTCCTGGCAGGGCCTGGCGGGAGGAAGTCGGCGCCGCCATAGTACCGACGGCTCGACCCGATGGGGGGAAGCTGCCGCTGTCAGTTGGAGCTGGTCGACGCCGCAGACGAGCTGTCGGTCGACGACGATGATCCGCCGGTCTTCGTCGCCTTCGAGGCGTCCGATTTCGACGACGAGTCACTGCCCGACGACCCCGAATCGGAACCCTTCGACTCGGAACCCTTCGACTCGGAGCCGGACGAGTCCGACGACGACGATCGCTTCGACCCGGCGCGACTGTCGTTCTTGTAGAAACCACCGCCCTTGAACGTCACGCCGACAGGCGTGAACACCTTCCTGACGGGCAGCACCTGCCCACTGCCCGGGTGTTCGTGCTCGGTCAGCGTGTCATCAGTGAACGCCTGGGAAACCTCGACGGTCTCGCCGGTGTCGACGAATCGGTAGACGTAGATGGGCATCGAAGGCGCGAGGCTATCGTCGCTCGCATGCAGGTTCGCAGCGCTGTGATCCCCGCCGCCGGACTCGGGACGAGGTTCCTGCCGACCACGAAGGCGGTTCCGAAGGAGCTGCTCCCCATTGGTGACACCCCTACGTTGCAGCTCGTGATCGACGAGGCGCTGGGCGCCGGCATCGAGCACTTCGTGATCGTGACGAGTCGTTCCAAGCCGGCGATCGAGGCCTACTTCCAGCCGTCGCCCGATGTGGTGGCGATGCTGGAGGCGAGCGGCCGCACCGAGCTGGCGGAGCGCGTTCGTAGCATCGGGTCGGACTGGCGTGTCACGATCGCCTACCAGGACGAGCCGCGGGGACTCGGTCACGCCGTTGGATGCGCCCGCGAGGCGATCGGCGACGAGCCCTTCGCCGTGCTGCTGCCAGACGAGCTGATGGGCAACTCCTCTCTGCTCGCTCACATGAACGGCGTGTGCATCAGCACCGGCGGCAGCGTCGTGGCTTTGAAGGAGGTGCCTCGCGAGGACGTCAGCGCCTATGGCGTGATCCGGCCGAGAGGAACCCTGAACGCCGACGGCGTGGTTCCCGTCGCCGATCTGATCGAGAAGCCGACGATCGAGGGTGCGCCGTCCAACCTGATCATCATCGGACGGTATGTGCTCACACCCGACGTGTTCGACGAGATCGCCGCCCTCCAGCCTGGCGCCGGTGGAGAGTTGCAGCTCACCGACGCTCTACGTGCCCAGGCGTCGCGATCGCCGTTCCACGGCGTGCTGTCCAACGTGTCGCGACACGACACCGGGAATCCTGTAGGTCTGCTGACCGCGGCCGTGGAGTGGACGCTCAACGATCCCCGCTACGGCGCCGAGCTGCGCCAGCAGCTCAACGGATTGTTCGCCAAGACACAGTGAGTCGCTTGACCGGGTGCGACGGGCATCGTCCTCAAGCTCTCAGCAGGCGGGCAGGCGTCTCGCCCAGCTCGTCGAGCGTCGCTGCACGCTGAATCCGGCCCGCTCGTAGAGCCCGAGGGCGCCGGTGCCGTTGGCGCTGTCGACGCCGAGCCATGCCTCCTCGTGGCCGGCGGCAGCCCAGGTGCGCAGTGCGGCGGCGAGCAGTGCCCGCCCCACGCCCTTGCCACGGTGGTCGGGCAGCGTTCCGATCTGACCGAGCCACACCTGCCGGCGCCCCGTCACTTCGACGTCGGCGTCGTACACGTAGCCCAGGGCGTACCCGCACAGTTTGCCGGTGTCGTCGCCGACGGCCAGCACGGAGAGCTCGGGCCGAAAGCCGCGGGACCCGGTGAAGAAGTGGCGCCACTCGTCGGGTGACCGCTCGGTCGACCCGAAATGCTCGGCGAACGCCAGATTGTGCGCTTGGCGCACCTCGTCGTCACGCCCCGCCTCGTAAGGCGCCAGTGTGATGCCGGTCGGTGCCGCCAGCTCGCCCACCACCCCGTCGAGTTGGCATGACATCTCGAACCAGTCACGGACCGGCTCCAGCTCGAGGCGCTCGGCCAGCGCCCGGGCGCCGCTGTTCGTGGCCGACACGTTGACCATCACGTTGGCCGGCACATCGGGATGGCGATTGCGGTGCAGTTCGGCGCCGCGCTCCAGCTCCCACGTCATGAGTTGCCGTCCGATGCCCCGTCGGCGATGATCGGGATGGACGGTGCCAAAACACCACACGCTCGCCTGCTCCCGCGCCGCGGTCGACACCGATACCTGACCGGCGGCAGCGAGCTCGTCGCCGATCCAGGCCAGCCTCGTGTCCCGTTCGAGGTCCACCAGGTCATTGACGAACTGCTCGGTCACGTCATCGACGTCGAGGTGCTCCCCGGTGTCGTCGAGCGGCTCCGCAGCGTTGAGCAGATCGGCGATGGCTGCTGCATCTTCGGGCCGCATCGGCCGCCACGTCACGTCGTCGTGTCCGCTGCTGCGGTCGTCGGGCGTAGTCGTCGTCTCACTCACGGTGGCGAGGGTATGACGGCGCCGTACGACCTCGCCAACGCGTTCTCGTATGCTCCTAGGGCTCGGGTCCACGTGCGACACAGGAGGCGAACAGCTCATGAACCTTCCCCGTCTCCGGGCCATTCGCTCAGTCATCGCCATCGGTCTGTGCCTGTCGCTCTCGTCGCCGGCGGACGCCAGTGCCTCGGCGTACGGCATGCTCGGCAGCCCGGGCGACGGGGGCATCGGCGACCCGTACTTCCCCAAGCACGGCAACGGTGGCTACGACGTGCTGTCGTACGACATCGCCGCTCGCTTCAACCCCGCCAACGAGCGCCTCACCGGCACGACCACGGTGCGGTTCCGGGCCACGCAGCGCCTCACGGTGTTCAACCTCGACCTCGTGTTGCGGGCCTCGGCCGTCAGCGTAGACGGCCGCAGCGCCCGCTTCATCCAGGGTGGCCACGAGATGCACATCCGACCGGCCACTGCGATCGCCAAGGGGGCGATCGTGAAGGTGCGCGTCAGGTATGGCGGCGTCCCCGAGGATGTCTCGCACCTCGGAGTTCGGCCGTGGGTGACGACAGGCGATGGGGCAGTGGCCGTCGGCCAGCCCGAGATCGCTGCCTGGTGGTTCCCGAGCAACGACCACCCGTCCGACAAGGCCAGGTTCAACATCGTCCTCAGCGTTCCTGCGGGCAAACAGGCCATCAGCAACGGTGCCTACCTGGGGCGGACGACGGCAAACGGCTGGTCGACGTTCCGCTGGCGCCTGAGCGAACCAGCCGCTCCGTACCTGGTGTTCGCTGCGTTCGGCGACTATGAGATCGAGCGCGGTGAGACGGCGAGCGGCCGACCTTACCTGTACGCCTTCTCAGAACATCTCGGGCCCGTGTCCAGGCCTGCGCGTCGGTCGCTGCGCTTCACGGCCGAGGCCACGGAGTTCCTCGAGCGCCAGTTCGGGCCGTACCCATTCCGCTGGATCGGCGGCGTGGCACCCGCAGAAGGGCTCGGGTTCGCTCTCGAGAACCAGACGCGCCCGGTCTACAGCCCGCTCTTCTTCACCACAGGCCCCCACCGAGGTGTCGTGATCCACGAGATGGCGCACCAGTGGTTCGGTGACGCCATCGCCGTGCGGCGATGGCAGTACATCTGGCTCAACGAGGGCTTCGCCACCTACGCCGAATGGCTGTACACGCCGGTGCAGTACGGCGGCCCGACGCCTCAACAGCAGCTGATGGAGCTCTACGACGGCATCGGCGCCCGGGACCCGTTCTGGGACTTGCGGATCGGCGACCCTGGCCCGGACAACCTGTTCGATCGCGCCGTCTACGACCGGGGTGCGATGACGCTGCAGGCGCTTCGCAACCGGGTGGGTACCGGCGACTTCTTCACCATCGCCAGGGCCTGGGTGCACGACAACGCCGACGGACTCGGCTCGACGAGGGAGTTCCGCAGATTGTCCGAGCGCATCAGCGGTGAGGACCTCGAGGCATTCTTCGACGCCTGGCTGTTCACGGCGAGCAAGCCGGCTCGCACAACCGACAACGGGCTCTGAGATGGGGTTGAGCTCCGAGGGTGCCCGCGTGTTGGCCTCGCTGATGGAGAAGGAGTCGACGGTCCCCGACAGCTACCCGATGAGCCTGAACGCGCTGCGGCTGGCGTGCAACCAGTCCACCAACCGGGCACCCATCGTGGCCTTCGAGGACCGCACCGTCGAGGCGGCGCTGCTGTCGCTGAAGTCGATCGGGCTCGTGCGGTTCGTGCTGCCGTCACACGGTGGTCGCACGATCCGGTACCGCCATGTTGCGGGAGAGCGATGGCATCTGTCGGCGGCCGAGCTGGCCGTGCTGAGCGTCCTCGTGCTGCGCGGCCCCCAGACCGTCAACGAGGTGCGGTCACGAGTGTCCCGCCAGCACCGTTTCGAGAACCCGAACCAGGTCGACGAGATCCTCGACATGCTTGCCAGCCGGAGCCCCGAGGCGCTGGCTGTGCGACTGCAGCGTCGCCCCGGCGAGCGCGACGAGCGCTGGGCCGATCTGCTGACCGGCGAGGTGCCCGACATGCCGACCGGTCACGACCAGGCGATGCCGCCCGGCGACAGCAGTGGCGCCGTGGCGACCGAGGACAGCCTGTTGAACGACTCGGCATCGCTGGCGGTCGAGGTGGCCGGACTGCATGCG
>JACDHN010000054.1 GCA_013821025.1 Acidimicrobiia bacterium
TGCGGCGTTGGTGAACCAATCGAACAGGCGAGCGGGTTCGTCGGGGCAGGCGGCGATCCACAGCGAACGGATCGTCAGGCTGAGGTCGCGAAGCCAGGCGTAGCGATAGTCGAAGTTGAGGTCGCCTCCCATCAGCTCGGGCAGCGACGTGGTGGCGGCGGCGATGACCGCGCCCGAAGGCTGGTACGTGAGACCCTGCAGGACCAGCGAACTGCGGCGAACCTCCTCCCGGTACAGCCCGTCGTAGCCGTCGTGGAGATCGGCCCACGACTGCCAAGCGGCCTTGGTGTCCTCAAGCGTCGGCTCGATGCCCTGGCCGGTGCGCCCCTCGCCGAACGACGGTTCGTAGCCGAGCCGGAACTCCACTGTCTCGCCAGCAGACACGACGAAGCACCCCCGCGCCGCCCCGTCTTCACAGCGCAACGTGACCGGGCTCCTCAAGGTCAGACGTGTCGGCCCGCCGCGAGCGACGACACCCGTCGCGTCCGCCCGGAAATGCGGCTCGCTGCGGCCATACTCCATGCGCGGCGCAAATTCGGTCTCCATCTCGACAGACCCGCGCACGCCCTCCACCCTGCGAATGAGCATGTGTGGAACTCGTAGTCCGAGGTCATGGCTGCGGGCATCGGGATCGAGCGCAAGCGCGTCACTGATCGCAACCTCGCCCTGGGCGGTCCGGAAGACCGTGTGCAGGACGAGCGTGTCACCGGCGTACTCGCGCTCTACCTCGAACTCGTCGCATGGTCGGACCAACCAGTGACCGGCATCCTGGTCGAGCAGCCGACCAAACACAGACGGTGAGTCGAAGCGTGGCACGCACCACCAGTCGACCGAGCCAGCACGGTCGATCAACGCAGCAGAATGGCAGTCAGAGACGAAGCCGTAGTCGGCGATCGGTGGTTGGCCGGTGGAAGGCGGGCCGGAGCGCGGGGCCGACGACGATTCGGTCACCTCCGTCACGTTAGACACCCCACCTCTGACGAGCACCAACGCGTCGAGCAGCTCTGACGGGCAGCGGTAGATTCTCCTTGTGTGCTCTGGGTCGGACACATGGGGAGATCTCGCTCCGGGCTGCCACTTTCCCGACCTCCGACTCAAGGATCATGTAGGGAACGAGCGGAGCCTGTCGGACCTCGCCGGTGGCGACCCCGTGCTGCTGCACTTCTACCGAGGTTGGTGGTGCCCGAAGGAACAGGCCTACTTCCGCAAACTCCTGCGCCTCCAGGACGAGGCCGAGGTCGCCTACACCAGGTTCGTGTCGGTCAGCGTCGACACTCCGCAGGAGTCCGCCGCCTTCCGGGCAGGACTCGGCGCGCGCTGGACGTTCTTGTCTGACCAGGGCCGCCGGTGGGTCCACGAGCTCGGACTGCTGGAGACGACCGACTCCAGCCACAACCCGTACGTGCCAACGGTGTTCGTGCTTCGACCAGACCTGCAGATCCACGCCTCCTTCAACGGCTACTGGTTCTGGGGACGACCGACGAACGAGGAGCTTCGTCAGGCCTTCCGCGAGATCACCCGCTCGATCCGGCCCGACTGGCACGTGCCGCGCAAGTGAGCTGCTGGCTCGCCGTCTGCGACACAACGCCAAGAGACGCCGTCGCCGCAGCGACGTTCACTGCTGACGACGACGCCGGCGGCGTTCTCGCCGCTTGGGATGGCCACTCAGCGCCGGTCCCAGGAGCGGTCAAGGTCGATCCCCGGTGCATCGACGTCAACGGCGAGGCGGCGTGGGTGTCGCTCGTTCTGGCTGCTCCCGGAACGTGGCTGCTGTTCGACGACATCGTCGTTTCTCACGCCATCCGGGCGGTGCTCGCCGGCCCGCCGGTCGATGTCGTGTCGACGTTCGTGATTGGCGACGACCGCTTCGTCGGTGCGCTGACCGCTGTGCACGGCGACGATCGAACGCGTCTCGGGCATGACCCCTTCGCCGCCATCTTCCGCGCTCGCCTGATACGAGTCGGTGCGGGACTCCTCGGGCGAACACCCACACCGGTGGGTCCGATGACCCAGCGCTACGGCGCTGCCAACCCCTGGCCCTGGGACCGCTTTCCTGATCCGTTCACGCCTGACGGTGTGCATCCGGCGCGCCACGGGATCGGTGATGCACCCCTTTGTTAACGTCACTCGCATGGCCCGCCTCGATCCGAGGGAGCGAGCCGGCCTTCCCGACAGGGCGTTCGCCTACATCGATACGCGTGGCCGGCGACGGCTGCCGATCCACGACCCTGCCCACGTGCGCAACGCGCTCGCACGCTTCGGCCAGGTGGCGTTCGAGGACGGACTCGCTCGCGAACGGGCCCGCAAGCGGCTGCTGAACGCCGCCAAGAAGTACAAGATCGTGCCGGTCGGCTTCATCGCCGGCCAGCTGCAGGCGGAGCGTGCTCTTGACCCGCGGCGCGACGGAGCAGCACCACTGCCTTCGGGCTTCGTGACAATGCTGATGACCGACATCGAGGGCTCCACAGCATTGGTGCACCGCCTCGGCGAGCACTACCGGGAGCTGATCGACGAACTCTGCACGATCCTGCGCCGCTCCGTGCTCGGGGCTGGAGGCCACGAGATCGAGGCCCGGGCCGACGAGTTCTTCGCCGTCTTCGAGGCCCCTCGATCGGCCGTCGACGCCGCCGTTGCGATGCAGCGCCGGCTCCTCGCTAGCTCTTGGGCCGACGGAGTCGATGTACGAGTGCGGATCGGGATCCACAGCGGCTACCCGACGTCCACCGAGACCAACTACATCGGCATGGACGTCCACACGACCTCGCGCATCTGCGCCGTCGGGCACGGCGGGCAGGTCGTCGTGTCGGCCAACACCAGGGAGGGTGTGAAGGCGTCGGCGCCCGACGGTGTGCGCTTTCGTTCCCTCGGCTCCCACCGCCTGCGCGGCCTGCCCGACGCGGTGCCGCTGTTCCAGGTGGCGGCGAACGGGTTGCCGTCCCGCTTTGCCCCGTTGCGGACCTCGAAAAGCAGTTGAGGACATGCCAACGGGACGACGTCACACCGTCAGGCCGAGCTGGACTGCGCCCAGATGTTGACGTCGGCGTCGGTCGCGTGCCTGTCGATCTCAGCCAGCTCGTCGTCGACCAGGTCGAGCCGATCGAGCGCAGCGACGTTGTCCTGAAGCTGGGCCACGCTGCTGGCACCTATCACCAGTGACGTCATCCGCTGGTCCCGCAATGCCCAGGCGAGGGCGAGCTGGGCGAGGCTCTGGCCACGGCTCGACGCCACGTCGTTGAGCGCACGGACGCGGGCGAGCCGGTCGTCGGTGAGCATGTCGCGGCCCATCGCGCCACCTGTGGCGACCCGCGAGTCGGCGGGCACGCCATCCAGGTAGCGGTCCGTCAGCAGGCCCTGAGCCAGCGGGGAGAAGGCGATGCACCCTGCGCCCAACTCCTCGAGCGTGTCCAGCAACACGTCCTCCTCGATCCAGCGGTTGATCATCGAGTACGAGGGTTGCGAGATCAGCAGCGGCGTGCCGAGGTCGCGTAGGATCGCCGCGGCTTGGCGGGTGCGCTCCGAGTTGTACGAGGAGATCCCCACGTAGAGCGCTCGGCCGGAGCGCACGGCGGTGTCGAGCGCCCCCATCGTCTCTTCGAGCGGCGTGTCCGGGTCGAGGCGGTGGGAGTAGAAGATGTCGACGTAGTCCAGGCCCATCCGCGCCAGCGACTGGTCCAGCGACGCCAGCAGGTACTTTCGCGAACCCCACTCGCCGTATGGACCTGGCCACATGTCGTAGCCGGCCTTCGTCGAGACCACCAGCTCATCCCGGTGGGGCTTCAGGTCGTCGGCGAGCATCCGGCCGAAGTTGACCTCCGCCGAGCCGTACGGCGGGCCGTAGTTGTTGGCCAGGTCGATGTGCGTGATCCCCAGGTCGAAGGCGCGCCGCACGATCGCCCGCTGCGTCTCGTACGGCCGATCGTGGCCGAAGTTGTGCCACAGTCCGAGCGACAGGGCGGGGAGCTTCAGCCCGCTTCGCCCACAGCGGCGGTACTGCATCGCCTCATAGCGGTCGTCGGCGGCCAGGTAGGCGGTCTGCGTCACGCGTCGCAGACTACGTGAGCAGCCATCAACCAGCAGCCGACGCCGTCGGCGTCGGAGCCCGTCGGCGTCGGAGCCCGTCGGCGTCGGAGGAGCGCTCTCGGACTCAGACTGCGGCCTGCGGGTGTTCATCGCCCGATCGCTTGACATGTAACCATCAAGTTACATATTGTTACGGTGTGGACGCAGTGTTCAAGGCACTCGCCGATCCGACTCGGCGGAGCCTGCTCGATGAGCTCCTCGGCGCCGACGGCCAGACGTTGAGTGCGCTGGAGGGACGCTTCTCCATGACGCGCATCGGCGTGATGAAGCACCTGAAACAGCTCGAGGAGGCGGGCCTGGTGGTCACCAAGCGGCGAGGCCGCGAGAAGCTCCACTTCCTGAACACGATCCCGATCCGACTCGTCCACGACCGGTGGGTGAGCAAGTACACCGAGCCGTGGGTCGCTGGGCTCATCGGCATCAAGAACCAACTGGAGAATCCCATGGAGAAGGTTTTCGAGATCTACATCCGCACCACGCCCGAGCGCCTCTGGGAGGCGATCACCGACCCGGAGATCCGCAGCAAGTACAACTTCGGCTCGCGACTCACGTCCGAGTGGACGCCCGGCTCGCGCTACGAGATGAGCCACCCAGGTGCGGACGGGCTCCTCGGCGAGGGGGAGAACCTCGAGGTCGATCCGCCCCGCCGGCTCGTTCAGAGCATGGTCGCACTGTGGAGCGACGACGCGAAGAGCGAGGGAACCTCGCGAGTCACATGGGAGATCGAACCCATCGGCGACTCGTGCCGCCTGACCGTCACCCACGACCAGCTCCGCGATGGCGCGAACGAAGAGCTCTACGGCGGCTGGCCGATGATCCTCTCCGGCCTGAAGACCTGGCTCGAGACAGGCGAATCGCTCACGACGCCGGGATCCCTCATGTACGACTCACCATGACCGAGGAGCTTGATCAGGCGGCGACCTCGAACGCCGCCCGTTCAAGCCTGCAAGCGCACCGCTCGTGGTTCTCGCTGGCGACTCGTTCGACACGTGCGACAGCGAACCACGTGCTGCGTCGCGCTGGCTCCGGTAGACAGGTGGGAGTCGGTCGGCGTCATAGATCGCGGCCGCCGAGACGAGAGGGAGTTCGATCATGGGAGCATTGACGATGAGCAAGGACGAGCGCGAGGAGTTCCTTGCTGACGTTCACATCGGCGTCTTGACGGTGCAGCGACCCGAGGGGCCACCGTTGGCTGCGCCGGTGTGGTACCGATATCAGCCAGGCGGGATCGTCGAGCTCACCACCGAAGCCGCCAGCGCCAAAGCGCAACTGCTGACGGCCGCCGGATCGGCCTCACTGTGCGTGCAGCGCGAGGAGACGCCGTATGCCTATGTGACGGTTGAAGGGCCGGTGACCATCGGCCATGCAACCCGGGAGACTCGCATCGACATCGCTGTCCGCTACCTCGGTGACGCGAAAGGAAACGCTTATGTCGAGTCGACAGCCTTCGTCGACGACACGTTGGTGCAGCTGGCACCGGAGCGTTGGCGGACATCGGACTACGCCAAGCTCAACCTCGGCTCGCCACCGGATCAATCAGGCTGAGGCTCACCGATCCGAGACTGCGAGTCTTGCGGCGAATCCGATCAGCAGCGTGCCGAACGATCGCTGGATCCACCGGCGGACAGCGGGTGCACCGAGCACATGGTCGCGGACGGCGGCGCTTGCCCATGCGTAGACGACGAACACGGCGAGAGTCATGAGCATGAAGATCCCGCCGAGCTCGATCAACCTCGTATCGAGCAAGCCCGGCGGAGTGTCGAGGAACTGCGGGAGGAAGGCGAAGAAGAACACGGTCAACTTCGGGTTCAGGAGATTCAGCAGAATCCCGCGCCGCACGACCAGGCCCGTGGGTTCGGCCGCGGCGTCTTGGTCGCCGAGCAGCATGTCGCCACGATCGCGGATCATCGACACGCCCATGAAGATGAGATACCCGACGCCTGCCCATCGAACTACCTCGAAGGCTACCGCCCCGGCCTGCATGACGCCCGACAGTCCGAGCATGCCTGCCAGCATGTGGGGAACGACGCCGAGGGTGCAGCCGATGGCGGCGAAGAGTCCACGTCGCCAGCCACCACCGATCGAGCTCGAGACCGTGTAGACCACCCCGGTGCCTGGGACGGCAGCCACGACGAGCGACGTCAGCACGAACTCGAGAGGTACGTCGCTGATCCAGAACCTGATCACCAGAGCGACCACGAGCGCAGACATGATTGCCAGCCCGACCAATCCGGCGAGGCGGCTGAACCCGGCTAGTCGGGCGGACCCGGCCAGACGGGCGAGCTCACGGTCGTCGACCGCGTCGGGACCGGTGAACAAGGCCCGGTATCGCAGAACCATCGCACAACGGACGAGGTTGGCGGCTTCGGCGAACGTGATCGAGTCACCTCGGGGTTCGGCCGCATCGAGAAGTGTGCCGACGAGCTCTTCTCCGTGCCGACGGCGCCACTCGGCGGGGAACAATCGAATCAGTCGGCGGTACCTGTCTTCGAGGGTCATGCCAGCCCCGCCTCAGCGCCACGGGCGAGCTGGTTACGTGCGGCCGAGGCGTTGGCCTCGAGGTGATCGACCCCACAACGCAGCACTTCGCGTCCAGCCGCGGTGATTCGGTAGTAGCGACGTAACCGGCCCTCGACTACCTCCTCGCGATCGACACGCAGCGCACCTTCCCCGACGAGTCGGTCGAGTGCCGCGTACAGGGTCCCTGCGCGGAGCCGCACGCGACCTTCTGAGAGCTCATCCACGGACTGCAGAATGCCGTAGCCGTGAAGTGGCGCCGGTGCTACTGCTGCCAGGATGAGGAACGTCGGCTCTCTCAACACGTCCCGCAACATATACCGATGATCGGACTATCAGGAAGTCCGAGTCAACGGTGATCGGGCGGCGCTGGCGCACGAGCTGCAGCCCTTCGGTGCCACGGCCGTGTCTCTCACTCCGGGCTGGCTGCGATCAGAGATGATGCTCGAGGCGTACGGCGTCACCGAGTCGAACTGGCGTGAGGCAACTGAGAAGTCGCCTCACTTCGCCATCTCCGAGACTCCAGCGTTCGTCGGTAGGGCCGTGGCGGCGCTGGCACAAGATCCCAACGTGTCACGCTGGAACGGAACGTCACTGTCCAGCGGACAGCTTGCCAAGATCTACGGTTTCAGCGACCTCGACGGCAGCCAACCCGATGCCTGGCGATACGTCACGGAGGTTCAAGACGCCGGCAAGCCCGCCGACACGACCGGCTATCGCTGACCCGTAGGCTGCGCTCGATGAGCCGTTGGAACGGCATCGCGGAGACGCTTTGGGGCGGAACGGGTGCCCGACGCAAGCCCGGGCGCCCGATCGTCCTGCTGGCCCTGCGCTGATGGACGACTCGCGCAGCGACGAGTCGCCGGCCGGCGTCAAGTTCACCAACCTCGATCAGCCACTGTTCGACGGTGCCGGCGCCACGAAGCGCGACCTCGTCGAGTACCTGGACGGTGTGCCTGACCGGATCCTCCCCGAGCTGCGCGACCGCCCCCTGTCGGTGATCAGGGTGACTCGGGGCCAAGCACCGTTCATGCAGAAGAACGTCCCGAAGTACACCCCGGAATGGGTGGCGACGGTTCCGTTGTGGGCGGAGGCATCCAAGCGCACTGTTACCTATGCGCTGTGCAACGACCGCCGGACGCTGCTGTGGTTCGCCAACCAGCGCGCCATCGAGTACCACCCCACGTTGGCCCGTGCCGACCGGCTCGACCGCGCCACCCATCTGGTTCTCGACCTCGACCCGCCCAACGCCGCCGCGTTCGCGAAGGCGGTCGCCGTCGCTCATCTCGTGCGCCAAGCGCTCACCGACGTGGGCCTGGCCGGGGCCGTGAAGACCAGCGGAGCCAAGGGCGTACACGTCTTCGTGCCGATCGATTCACAGGTGACGACGGACGACGCAGCGGCGGCGACGCGGGCGATCGCCAGGCGCGCCGAGCGCCTCGACCCGCAGACGGCCACGACAGCGTTCGTCAAGGCTGACCGCGAGGGCAAAGTGTTCGTCGACTCCACCCGCACCGGTGGGGCCACGGTCATTGCGGCCTACAGCCCTCGTGCTCGTCCGGGCGTGCCGGTGTCGTTTCCGATCGCCTGGGACGAGCTCGACGACGTGGCGCCTGACGACTTCACGATCAAGACCGCCGCCCAACGGTTGGGCGATCGAGATCCGTGGGCCGACGCTCTGCCTGCGCCCCAGCAGGTCCCGGCCGACCTGATCGCCGAGGGCCACGAGATCCCCATCGCCCGCGTCGCCGCGATGCACGAGGGCAAGCGGCGCGCCCGAGCCCGCCGCAATGACGGGTGATGAACACCCACCACACGCTTTGTGGATCATGATTAGTTACAATGCGCGCTGTGACTGCAACCACGAACGCGAAGATCTCGCACCGCGGACAAACGAGCCTGCCCGCAGATCTTCGTCACCGCTGGGGACTCGAGGATGGCGGAGAAATCGGGTTCATCGACCTCGGCGATTCGGCGCTGATCGTCCCCGGCGGGACCGGGCCCGCACGGACCGAACTGCGTCGAGTCCTCGGCGATCGCTACGACAACGGACTGTCGACGATCTCCGATCCCGAACTCACCGATCAGCCATCCTGACGGCATGGAGTCGGTTGACCGAGTCGTGCTCGACGATCGGCTCCTGATCGAGCACCTGCTCGTCGGGCTCGACGCCACGAATGTCGAGCTGTACACCACCGCCTACTGGTACTACCGGGCGTGCCGAGCCGCCGTCGCCGGCGCCGGCGGTCAGTTGTCGGGACCGTTCGAACACCTCGACCGCAACGAGCAGGAACGCGCAATCCTCAGTCTGCTCGAGCTACCCGACGACATCGGGCTCCCAGAACCGCGAGCCAGCGTGCCGGCGATGGCACGTGTCGCCGTGCGTCAACCTCGCCTCAACCTGCTCAACCTCGAGGCCGTCGCCGCCGGTGAAACACTCGACGCCACGATCTGGCTCTCGGCGCCGGCCGCCTCGGGGCTGCTCCCCGCAGTACTCGATGCAGAGGCCATTCCGTGGACGACGATCACCATCGCCTAGCGATCGAGAGACTCATCGTTCTGATGGCTGCTGGGGATGGGCGAGCCGCCGTCTTGGAGCGCGGCCTGCCGGGTGGCGCGGTTCAGTCGGTGCGGACGGTCCGCGTGTGCGCCGACTACGGCTCGACCGAGGGTTCGCCGAGCCCAGAGTCGTCGTCGCTGAGGATGCGCCGGGCGTCCTGCGCGTCAGCCGCCGGCACCTCCACGACTACGCCCGACTCGCCCTCAACCACGACCGCTCCCCCCTCGATCTGATCATTGAGGGCCGCCTCAATGCCGTAGGCGCGCAACTTGGCCTGAACCACCTCGGCCTCACCCTCGGTGGCGAACGACCCTACGGCAACCGGTTCGGAGTGCTCATCATCACGATCGACGCTTCCCATCAACGCAGTGTAGAGAACGTCCACCACGGCACCATCACCCCGGATGGGCCGCTGTACAGCGCAACCGAGCCGACTGATCTCGCGTCGGAGACGTGCAACGATCTGGGCGTGCGAATCACGATCCATGGCCGAAATCTCCCAGGGAGGTGCTTCATGTCCGAGGGCGTACCGCTCGAGAACGTGCACGTTGCAGTGCAGGAGGGCAAGGAACCTGTCGGTCTGGTGCCGGGGGACGCGGCGTCTGCAACGTGGAAGGTCGACGTGCGGATCGTCGTGAGCGACGACGGGGAGCTCGACCTGCGGGGTCCGGCGGTGCATGGCAAACGCGGCGAGCGGTTCTTGTATCTCACGTGGGGTGATGTCGGCGCCGACGGGTCGTTTGCGATGTTTCGG
Source organism: Acidimicrobiia bacterium (assembly GCA_013821025.1). Classification (GTDB taxonomy): domain Bacteria; phylum Actinomycetota; class Acidimicrobiia; order Acidimicrobiales; family Ilumatobacteraceae; genus JACDHN01. The sequence goes on from JACDHN010000054.1 coordinate 9,912, forward strand.
CGGGCGAAGCTGATGGTTGCCGACATCGACTCGAACCTGTTGGCACAGGCGGCGGAGCCCGAGACTGGCGCGGCCGCTGAGGGCGGTGGGCTGTCCGTCGAGATCGACCTGACCGATCGCAAAGGCTGTCCGTTGTGCGCACGGGTCCGCCCACCCACCGCCAGCTGGTCCCTGACGAGCTGAGGGGCTGGCCCTTCCCGACCTGCATGCCGATCTGTGCGCACGCCTCGGCAGCTCACCATCGCAAGTCGGCAGCACATGCGATGGTGTAAGGGGTGAGCGTCGACTGGGTGCGGCTGGAGTTGGACATCAGCCGATTCGAACCGACCCGCTTCGCCGATCTGATGGCCGAGGTCCAGGGCGCAGGCATCCGCCTGACCACACTCGCTGAACTCGGCAATACGACCGCCCAGCAGCAATCGCTCTACGCGTTGAACGCCGAATGCGCCGCGGATATCCCCGATCGCGGCCCGTTCTTCACATGGTCCGAGTTTCGGCGCACGCGGCTCGACGTGCCCTCATTCGAACCCCACGGTGTGGTCGTGGCC
>JACDHN010000055.1 GCA_013821025.1 Acidimicrobiia bacterium
CCGCGACGTGATCGATGAGATCGTCGGGGCCGAGACGGCCACCTGCTTCGCCCCCGACACGCTCGCCGAGGCCCGCAACCGGGGCTACAAGCTCGCCCGACCCGGCATGCGCCGCCGCCTTCGCGCGCCGCGGTCCTGACAGTCGTGAAGATGAACGACTCGTTCGTCAGTTGCGGCTCCTCGCTGGCGTGCCACTACGTCGACCCGCCTGGGCGCGACGAACGCTGTCCTGGCATGATCCTGTGCCACGGCTTCCCCATAGGACCGCTCGACGCCCGTAGCTCCGCTGGCACGTTCCCCCAGCTCGTCGACCAGATCTCGCACCAGCTCGGGTACACGGCGATGACGTTCAACTTTCGTGGTTGCGGCGAGAGCGCCGGTGACTTCTCGCTTCAGGGATGGGTCGACGATCTGCGTACCGCCATCGACGTGCTCGTCGAGCGAGCCGATCCATCTGCCGTCGTTCTCGTTGGCACGAACACCGGCGGTTCGATCGCCATCTGCGTTGCCGCCGATGATCCTCGGGTGCGCGCAACGGCGTTGCTCAGCCCCCGCGCCGACTTCGACGACTGGGCCGCCCACCCCCGTCGATTCCTGGAGCACACCCGTGAGATCGGCGCCGTCCGTACGCCTGGGTTCCCGGCCTCGGTCGACGAGTGGAGCCGGGCGTTCTACAGGTTTCGGCCCGTAGAAGCAGCGCGACGCTTCGCTCCTCGCCCAATGCTGGTGATGCACGGCGAAGACGACGACAGCGTGCCGCACGCCGACACCCGCCTGCTCGCCCAGGCCCACGGCGACGCCGAGCTCAGCGTGCTCTCCGGTGCCGGGCACCGCCTGCGCCACGACCCGAGGGCCGTCGCCATCCTGATCGGCTGGCTCGACCGCCTGCGCAACGCCCAGTTCGTTTAGTCACACCGGGGGTTCAGCCCCCTCACACGCGGGGCTCCGCCCCCCGTGGACCCCCGAAACGAACGATGCCACGTGCCGCGACACGTCCTCACATGGGGGGCTTCCCAATCAGCGCGAATGCCAGGCGTAGGCGGTGCGGATGATCTCGTCCAAACCGTAACGGGGCTCCCAGCCGAGCAGAGCCCTTGCCCGGCTCGGGTCGGCGAACGTTGCCGTCGGGTCGCCCGGCCGTCGGGGGCCGAGCTCGTAGGGCACGTCGCGCCCGGTGATGCGCTCGGCGGCGTCGATCACCTCGAGCACCGACGATCCGGTGCCGGTGCCGACGTTGAGCGCCGTGGCCCGGTCGGCAAGGGTGCCGGCGCCCAGCACGTCGAGCGCCTTGACGTGGGCCTCGGCCAGGTCGTCCACATGGATGTAGTCGCGGATGCAGGTGCCGTCGGGCGTGTCGTAGTCGGTGCCGTACACGGTGAGGCGTGGCTCACCGAGGATCATCGACTTCATCACGAGCGGCACGAGGTTCAGCGCCACCGTCCAGTCCTCGCCGATGCTGCGGTCGAAGCTGGCGCCTGCCGCGTTGAAGTAGCGCAGCGAGACCGACCGCAGGCCGTCAGTGGCCGCGTACCACGACAGGATCCGCTCGACTGTCGCCTTGGTCTCTGCGTACACACTCTCGGGAGCGATCGGTGCCGACTCGTCGACGGGCACCGTCGGTGGCGTGCCGTAAACCGAGCACGACGACGAGAACACGAATTGATCGGCGCCGGCTCTGGTGACGGCGTCGATCAGCGCCACGGTGTTGGCCACGTTGTTCTGCCAGTAGCGCGTCGGTTGCTCCATCGACTCTCCGACGGCCTTGTAGGCGGCGAAGTGAACGACCTGGGTGACTCCGTGGTCTCGGCATATGTCAGCGACGACGGCCTCGTCGGCGATGTCGCCGACGACGAGCGGCACGTCACCGACCGCCTCGGCGCGCCCGTACTCAAGCGAATCGAGCACCACCACCGAACGAGCGGAACGAGCCAGCGCCTGCACCGTATGGGAGCCGATGTAGCCGGCGCCTCCCGTCACCAACACCGTCCCGGCGGCCATGGCCTGCACGCTAGTCAGGCGAACGTCACAATTCGTCGAGTGTTCATCGCCGGGACGCCCTGGTGAGAGGTTCGTTCGTTACGTTTCGCTCGTGAGCTCTGTACACCAGACGGCCGCTTCGCCTCCGTGGCCGATACGCACGGTGTACTTCGACATCGCCTCTCGGGACGATGAATCGGCGCTCACAGATGTCGCCAGGTACGCGCGGTCGCACCCCGATCGCACGATCAGGATCCGGCGCCTGCCCGAAGACGCAGTGTTGCCGTGCAACGTGCAGGTAGTCGACGAGGTGCCGCCTTCCGGCGACGTCGACATCGTGATGTCGCCAATGGTGGCGGTGGTGGACGAGTACCGACGGCGGAACACGTTTGCCGTGCTGTTGGGCGGGGCGGCGTCGACGACGATCGACGATCTGATCGACGACATCCTGCCGGTGCCCGATCAGCCCGACGCTGCCACGTCCTCCAGCAGCGAGACGAACGCTCTGCCGTCGCGGCTCCAGTCGAACTGGGCCCGCGCCGCCTCGTAGCCGTTCGCTCCCATCTCCGTGCGCAACGCCAGGTCGTTGTCGAGCCGGTAGATGGCGGCAACGACGGCGGCGGGGTCGTCATACGGCACGACGAGTCCGGCACACGTGCGCTCCACCAGCTCTCGGGCGAGCGGCAGCGGCGTGGTGATGACCGGCACACCTCTGGCGAAGTACTCCACCATCTTCGTCGGCTGGGAGTGGACGTAGTTCGGCTCCGGCCGCAGCAGGGACAACCCGGCCAGCGCCCCTTCCACGAGCCGCAGCGCTTCGGGGTTGGGGAGGAAGCCAGTCCAGCGAACGGCGCCTGAGCGCACCTCACGCTCTACAGCCGGGCGGACGTCGTCGTCGGCGTCACCGATCAACAACAGGCGCCCAGGCTCCAGCGCCCGCCCCACGGCGAGCAGCGTCTCAGCTCCTCGACCCTGCGAGATGCGGCCGACGTAGACCACGTCGTGGCCGGGTGGCAGCGGCTCGTCGTCGGGGATCCAGGTGGAGTTCGGGACCACAGGGTGGTCACCCAACCTGTCCCGGTAGGAGTACTCGGCGAGGATCAGGTGATGACCTCGGGCCGCCTGCCGTTCCAGGCGCGCCGCCACCCGGCTGGCGACCGCCTGCGCCCACGACGGTAGCCACGCCTTGTCGGCGATGGCCGCAGGCGTGTCCTCCTTCACGTCGAACACCATCGGCGTACGGCCCGTGCCTCGCAACACGAACGTCAGCTCCAGGTCGTGCACGACCATGACGTCGCAACCGTCCCGACAGCGCCCGACCTCGGCCCGGACGCGCCGCCACGACTGCACCCGGCGGCGACCCACCGCCCGCGGCACCTCGATGTGCTCGACCCCCTCGAAGGCGACAGCATCGGGATCGTTGAACGGGGGGGCGATGTACACGACCTCGTGCCCGCTCTCGACGAGCTGGCGGATCTGGCGCTGGTAAACGCGGGCATCGTCGGCGCGGTGCACGCAGGTGACAACGAGGACGCGCATCAGCAGCCGTTCATCGAGGCAGACAAGGTGCCGGTTGCGTGCGCATGCGGCAGCCAAACCTACAGGTGCTCACGGTTTCCTCGACGGCTGCTACACGAGCGGTAGCCTCCGCGAGTGTCACCGGGCGGTCTTGAGACGTTGCGGTCAAGGGGTCGTTTCCTAAGGGTCGCGGCGCGATCACCCGCGGCGGTGCGACTCCGGATCCTGTCCCGGTTGGCGCCGTGGCGCCGGCGCCTGAGGGCGCCGAGACCCGAGCTGATCGTGGACGCCGAGCCCTGGCTGGCGGCGCTGCTGGCCTCGGCAGCCAGGGTGCGGAGGCCGACTCCGCGGGCTAGCACTTCGACGATGGCGGTCGTCGTCGGGCCCCGAGCGCGACAGCCGCACGACGCGGGCCTCCCTGTCGTCGGCTACAGGACGGGCACCGCCATCGATCTCGATCGTGCGCCTTTCGTGGCGCTGGACGCAATGTGGCGGCGTCCTGCGAGGATGCTGCGAGGGGCCCCCGAAGACGTTCGTCTGCTCAACGAGGCTGCGGCGAGGCTCGTTCCGCGAGCGCCCCGCGACGGCTCCGGGACAGAGGCGTTCGTCGATGCCTGTCGAGACGTCCACATCGCTGCACGGCGCGCCTACGGCCGCCACGCCATGGACGTGGTGGCCGAGATCGAGGCCAAGACATCGCCGAAGCCGCCAGGCGGCGGCCCGGGAGTGTCGGTGCTGTGCTCGACGAACCGTCGTGCCAACCTCGAAGCGGTGGTCGACAACTACCGCCAGCAGCGTCACGAGTCCCGTGAGCTGGTGGTGATAGCCCACGGCGATGGATTCGACGATCAGGCGCTCGCCGACGCTTTGGGCGACGTCGCCGGTGCCCGCTGGTACCGCGCCCCGCAGGCCTGGACACTCGGGCGATGTCTCAACTTCGGGATCGAGCATTGCAACGAGCGGTTCGTGGCGAAGTTCGACGACGACGATGCCTACGGCCCTGAGTATCTCGGCGATTCCCTGCTGGCGGCGACGGCGTCGCGAGCAGCGATCGTCGGCAAGCATTCGTACTTCGCCGTGCTCGAACGGTCCGACCGCACGATCCTGCGGTTCCCGGGAAGGGAGTGCCGATTCACGCCGTACCTGGCTGGCGGGACGCTGATGATCGACGTCCAGGCCATCGGCCCGCTGCGCTTCCCCGACAGGAACATCGGCGAGGACCAGGGTCTGATCCGTGCCTGCCTGGCGGCGGGGCAGGCGGTCTTCGCCGGCGACATGTTCAACTACGTGCAGCGCCGAGGTGATCACAACACCTGGACAGCAGCAGACGACTACTTCGCCAGGGGCGCGCTCATCGTCGGAGACGCGTCGATGAGCGGCCGCGCCATGGTGTGAATCGCTAACGCCGTTCCCATGGTGACGGAACGGGCGAAAGGCGACTCATCCACCGGGTGAGCGACTGCCAGTCGACGGCTGCGCCAGGGTCGGCGTCAGTGCTGTTCAGGCAGTACATGTCGAAGCGGCGTGACCTGGCGAGGCGTCGCAGACGCAGGGGGGTGAGCGCGTGCCCGAGGCTGACGTACTCCGTCGGCGCGTGCCCGAGCACCGCTTGGCCGGTCGCCAGCCAATAGTGGGGCGCCAACGAGGCAGGGACGCTGATGTCATCGCGATGGCGGAACGGTCGCCTGGCCACAGAGGCGAACTCGCCCGGCAACTGCGCCTCGAGGTCGGCGAGCAACGATCGCCGGCAGGGATAGACGGCGTGCATCACCAGGTGATCGTCGTGATGCCCCGTCAGCGCCTCTACGAGCTCGGTGGTCCTCCGGGAGGCGAGGTAGATACCTGGCCACAGATCTGCCACGTCGGGCACGACGGCCTGGTCGAGGAACACCTTTGGACGGGTCATGGCACCGAGTTCGAAGAACGTGGACGGATCGACGGCGCGTCCGAGGAACACGTCGTCGTTGAAGTAAATGAAGTGCTCCGTCAGATCGTCGATGTGGTGCAGCCTCGACTCGATGGCATGGGAGTTGAACGTCGGCAGCCCATCGGCAGGGCAGAGCTCGTCGTGGCGGACGATGCGCAGGCGCTCGTCCTCCACCAGCCACGGAGGCACATGGCCGGCCGTGACCACGTGGATCCTGCGCACCCAATCGCCATACATCCACAGCGACCGCAAGGAGTAGCGCAACTCGTCATGGTCGCCGTAGCGCGCTTCGTCGCCCTCCGGATCGGCGCCGGTGGAGCGGCGGGCGTCGTCGCGAGCGGCGCGCCATGACGGATCGCTGTCGTCCACCCATGTGTACACAGCATCGATCGGCGGCGCTGCGGGGCGAGCGGCGAGGCTTGGACGAGCGGTGCGGTGCGTGTGGTCGGTGCCGAAGGTGGCGGTGACCGACGTCTCAGGACCGACGAGGTTCCCGGGTGCCAGCTCATAGCAGCGCCACAGCTCCCAGCGCGAAGCGTTGCGCATTGAAACCTCTGCGGCACAGGGGATGTTCCCGTCCACGTACGCCAGGCGTTCGCGGTTGCCGTCCTTCCAGGAGATGTACCACTCGGCCGGCGGGATCGTGGGGGCAGAGCGCAAGTGCGAGCCGATCTCGGCGCCATGGGCCACGCGCAGCGCTTCGATCGATCGCTCGACGGCCCCGGCGACGAGCCAGCGCCGCCCCCCGGCAACGGCCACAGCGCGACCGCCGGCGAACCAGGATCTCGTCCCGGCGATCGGACGCAGCCGGGCGACGAGTGGCCCGAGCAGCGCGCCGGCCTCGCCCAACGCCACATCATGCAGCAGTGCCCTCGTGCTCGGCGCCAGGTGACGCCGCCGGATCAGCCGGTACACGGCGGCGAGGAGAGGCGAAGACGTCACGCCCGGCGCTGCACGGAGATCGAACGTGTGCCGGCGCGCCAGTACGTCTCCATGTCGTCGAAGGCGTGTACCGAGGCCCTGCCAACCCGGACGCCGGCGTTGGGTGCGGATTCGATCACCGTGCGCGCGCCCGCAGCCACGAGCTCCTCGTGTTCGTCGGCAACCTCTTGGTTCGCCCAGTAGCCGACCGAGACGTGAGGTCGCCAAGGGCTGGTCAGGTCGATGCCGAACTCGGCACCGAGCGTCGACAGGAGCGCATCGCGCGCCTCGACGATCATCGAGTACGCCGACCGCGAGTGTTGGGCAGGTTCTAGCCCTGCCACGAGCGCGTGCCCCCGTGACTCGATCCCGGCGAAGCGGAGATCGATCGGTGAGGTTGCGCGCTCGATGAGCTGTGCGAGTGCTGCAGCGGCGGAGGGGACGAGCGACGCCGGATCGAGCACCGCGCCCGGCAAGGATTCAAGCATCTGCGCGATGCGTTGGCGTGCGGGTCCTTGAGCCTCGTTGAGCTGAGCGTCCGACAGTCCGTCACACACCGTGACGTGGTAGCTCGACGGCGGTAGCGGCAGGTAACCAGCCGGCTGCTGCCGGCGGACGAGGTCGAAGGACCACACCGACAGGGTTCTATAGAGATCGTGGCCGGCGATCAGCTTGCCCGGCAGCTCGAGCAGTTCGAGAGGCTCGGGCTGCTCGGCGCCGCCTTGTTGGCTCTGATGCGGTCCAAGGTCGGTGTCGAACAGCACGCTCCAGCCCTTGAACGGTGCCCACGCAAGTTCGGGACCTGTGAGCTTGGGGGTCGTGATCCTCACTCTCAGCGCTCGAACGTGCTCTTCTCGGGGAAGTACGTGTCGAAGAAGGCGCTGACGAGGGCCATCTTGTCGGCCTCGGACACCTCGCCGCGATCGGTGTCGTTCAAACAGAACGTGTCGTATCTGCGCGACTTCATCAGGTGGTGCAGCCGGCCCTCGAGGTTGAACTGGCCGAGGTCGGCGTAGTAGGACGACAGCGAGCCAGGTATTGCCCGCCCCGTCAGGTAGGCGACGTGATGGTGCAACGAGGAGGCCAACGCCAGGTCGGTCGGGCTGCGAACCTGGCTGGCCGTGGTGGCGGCGACCTCGTCTGGAAACAGGTCGGCGATGTCGAGCTGAACGGATCGCAGCTGCGGGTATGGCGCGTGCTTGAACTTGCGCGTCGCCACCTTGCCGAACTTGTTGACAAGTACCCTCCTGCCGTTCATCGCCGCGGTGTCGACCGGCCTGTGGCGGACCGTTGGTTCGCCGAGTGGGATAAGGGCCCGGGACCGGAAGAACCTGGCTAGGCCGTTGGCGAGGAAGAACTGTTCGGCCTCCACCCGGCGGGCGAAGAAGAAGTCGTCGTTCAGGTAGAGGTAGTGCTCCGACAGGCCAGGCACATGGTGCAGGCGCGACTCGATGGAATGGGAGTTGAACGTCGGCAGGACGGAGTCCACGGGGAAGATCTCGCGGTGGTCGACGATGCTCAGGCGTGGATGGTCGGTGCGCAGCCAGTCGGGGCACTGGTCGTCGGTGACCACGTACACGTGGTTCACGAAATCGGCATAGCGCTCGAGCGACCGCAATGAGTACTTGAGCTCGTTTCGCGAGAGGTAACGCGCATCGGTGGCCGCCTCCTCGTGCCGCGACGCCAGATCGACGAGGCCGAGTGTCGTGGCGCGCCGTTCGATCCACTCCGGGTCCGATCCGTCGACCCACGTGTAGACGACGTCGATCGGGAAGTCAACGGCTTCGATCATCGGCGCCGGCAGGTCCCCTCCGGCGCCCACTGAGCCGAAGCGTTCCGCCGGCAGCTCGACGGTGAGCGGGTTCCAGCGTCGCGACCGCACGGTGTTGTTGATCCTGGAACGGCGCCAGAACTCGATCTCGCATCCGTGGATGTCGCCGAACAGATCGACGCCGTCGGGGTTGGCGTGGTACTCGAAGATGCGCCACACGGCGGCCTTCGATCCGTATCGGTGAAGGTCGTCAGGCGACGATGAGGCCAGGTGGTGGACGCGGTGGTGCCGCGGGATCGACGTCGAGTCGAAGTACACGTAGGTGGTGCGAGGCGCTGCCACCACCAGGCTCCACAGCAGCCTGTCGCGGTCGTGGACGACGGCGACGCGGAACCGGTTGCGCGAGTCGATCGGCAACTCGTGCGTCTTGACGCCTGTGGCAGTCAGCGCCTTCGTGACCAGGTTCCGGTTGGAGCGCATGGCGTCGAGCACCGATGCCGACGTGCGGCAACGGGCGACCACCGTGCGCACCTCGGAGGGTCTGGTGCCGACGGTCGTGATGATGGTGTCGGGCACATCCCGCACGGACAACGTCAACGATGCCGGTGCGCGTCGCAACCGGTAGCGCCGCATCGTCTCGTCGCGGGTCGTGCGGTATACGTGCCGGGCGTGCAGGGCCCGTTCGAGCTGACCTGTCCTGGCAAGCTGGTTTATGACGGCTCGGCGCAGTTGCTGCTTCATCGAGCCCGTTCGCTCAGTCGTCGGTACTCACCGGCGGTCCTGGCATCGAGATCCTCACGGATGGAGGCCGGCATCGGTCGCGCCCGTTCCCCTGTGACGTTGGAGAAGTTCTCCTGCAGGAACTTTCGCGTCGCCCGACGCTCTTTGATGTTCTGCAGGAACGGGTTGATCCGCAGCGCGATCTCGAGCCCTCTGGCCGACACGCTGGCATTGCGCACTGGTCGGTAGTCGAGGGTGCCGGGCAGGGGCAGTCCACAACGCTGCATGAAGTGGGCCAGGAACTCGTTCTGGCCGGCCGAGATGGTGCTGAAATCGCCGATCACGACTCGCTCGGCGCCGAACGTGTCGTCGAGCGCATCTACGGTCGGCTGCCATGTGAGCGCTGCCGGATCGACCGTCGCGTACCACTCTTCGAAGCTGTGGCACGCCCCCTGGTGCACCGTCTGCAGGTAGAACGACTCGATGTAGTCCGCCATCGGACGGACGTAGAACACAACACATGGATCGAGGTCAAGGGTGATCGACGCCAGGGCCTTCGCCAGCTCCTGAGCGTCGGGGTACAGGCTGGTCTTGCCGTCGACGAACGGGTGACCGAGCGTGTTCTCGTGGGAGACGAAGACCTTGGGGGAACGGGCCAGTTCGGTCTCGAGGCGCGACCGCAGCCGATCTGGGTGTTCCACCAGATGCTGGCCCCACCCGATCAGCTTGTTCGTGTCGGTGCGGGAGATGAACGAAACCGGCGATTCGCCCGGCAACGACATCCTGTCGCGGAAGTACTTCTGGATGAGTGAAGTGCCGGTCTTATGGGCGCCGACATGTATGACCGTTCGCATTGGATCTCCGGTTCCCGAAACCACGCAGGATACCCTCGAGGGACACCGACCGTTGTGCTTCACCGGCGTCGCCGGCCACCCAGGATCCACGCCAGCAGTCCTGCTGACCACGAGAAGTGCATGGTCGCAAGCGCTGCCGCCAGCCGCAAACGGATGCCTCGTTGCCGGCGCCCCTCGACGCCTGTGGCCGCCGTGAGGGCCGCGACGTAACCAGCTGGTGCCAGCAGCGCCCGGCGCCATACGGGCCCGACGATCAGCCCGCCGGCGACGAGCGTGCACACCACTGGTGGGACGAGCTGGCGCAGCTTCAGCGAGCATGGGTGGCGTACCAGCACCTGCGCCTTGTACTGGCCGTACTGGAAGTACTGCCTTGACAGCGAGCGCAGATCGGACCGCGGCCGGTACGTGGCCCACAGCTCAGGATCGAACCACACCTCGTGGCCGGCCGCCCGCAGCCGGACGTTCAGCTCGTAGTCCTGGTTACGCACCAGTCGCTCATCGAAGGCGCCGACCTCCACGAGCGCATGCCGGCGGAACACGCCGAGGTACACGGTGTCGACAGGCCCTTGCGGCCCTCCCACGTGAAACCGGGCCCCACCGGTGCCGAACCGGCTCGACATCGCCACCGCCACGGCCTGTTCGAACGGGGTGACACCCACCGGCCGTTGGATGCCGCCGACGTTGGCAGCACCTGTCCTGGCCAACGTTTCCACCGCCCTGGCGATG
>JACDHN010000277.1 GCA_013821025.1 Acidimicrobiia bacterium
GTCTCGCGACATCTGTCCGGGATGTCCTGAGCCACCACACTGCCGAGGGCGCCCTGCATATAGACTCTGACCAGGCAATCTAGCAGGTGCAACGCACCAGGCCCGGGCCTCCGAAGTGACCGCAAGTGCCGCGATTGACCGCCATTTCCGTTTGCGATTGGGAAGGGTGTGGGAAGAGATTCGGATCACCCGCTGCCCGGTCGAGCCCGTTCCGGGGGACGCGGTCGCTTCCGCGCGAGCGTGAGCGCCAGCTCTCCGCGTCGTCATCGGCCATCGCCGAACCATGGGAATCGACTGTGCGCTCGGACGTCACTGCTCGACTCCAGTGCAGTATGCGGCACACGAGAGCCTCCACGGAACCCGGGGCGGTTCAGGCTGCTCGAGTGAGGATGTCGTCGTAGGTGTTGCGGTCGTCGCGGTCGATCACGGGGAAGCCCTTGGCCCACTCGCCTTGCCAGTGCACGCTCACGCCTGGGTTGGTGATGTCGGTGCCGTCGGGCAGGAACAGATGTGGGCTCATCTGCACTGCGCCGGAGCGCACCGTTTCGAGGTCGTCGAAGATGTCCCGTCGGTGTGTGCCGTGGCGAAGTGCGTGGTCGAGGGCGTCGACGTCGACGCCGTCGACGTTTGTAGCGATGGCGAGCAGTTCGTGGTGGAGGTGGATGGGGCAGGATTCGGCCCAGAAAGCGCGTCGCACGGAGCGGTCGAAGCGTTCGCTGAGCTCGACGGACTGCGCCTTGACTGCTCGTACTGCTTCGAACGCCGGCAGGACGGTGCTTGGGTAGTGGTAGTCGGGGCCCTGCCAGATCTGCCAGCCTGCGTCGGGCTCGAGCGGACCGAGCACGGGAATCTCCGAGTCGGAACCGTGTCGGGTGCCGGGCGTGCTGTTCAGCAGTTCGATCGGGAACGCGTGGTGGTCGAGGCGGACGTGCTCGTCGAGGCCCAGTCGTGCGCGGGCGGTGAACAGGCGGTGGATCGCGACGTGAGCGAATGGGCAGGTGAGGTCGCTGAAGACGACGATCGTGCCGGAAGCGACGGGGATGGTGGTGTTGATGGTCACGGGGTGTCCTCGGGTTCGAGATGGTCGCTGCCGGTCGGGTTCGACCAGATTCGGTCGGGGTGGATCAGCACTGCGCAGCGGCGTTCGTCGAGCATTGCCTGGTCGTACGCGTCCAGGTCAGGGTGGTGTCCTCCGGCGGTCTGGTAGATGCGTCGGAGCAGGAGGCGTTGCGCGCCGGGTTCGAGCGCAGGGTTCGGGTCGTCTGGGCCGGAGAGGTCGGCGGTGCCGGCAACGGCTACCCACTCCCATCCCGCCCGGGCGACGATCGTCGCGTAGGGCTGTCGACGCAGGTTGGCCAGTTTCGCCCCTGTGCGCGCGACGAAGGCGACGACGGGTTCGCCGCTGGCCGGGTGGTCGATGACGGCTGCGTTGACGACGGCGACCCACGGTTCGTCACGACCGGGGCGGGTCGTGACGAGCACGGCGAGGTGATGGTCTTCGGTGAGTCGCTGTCGGACGAGCGCCAGTCCACCGGGGATGTCGAGGCTCATGTAGCCGAATGTATAGGTGCGTGCTTTCGCACGCAACTGCTACGATCGAGAACGTGACGGAGGAACTCGCATCCGTCGCCGCGTGGCGAGCGGTGCTCCTTGCCCAGAACCGAGCGTTGCGTGCCATCGAACGCGACCTCGAAGCAGCTCGGATGATCTCTCTGAACTGGTATGACGTGTTGCTCGAGCTCAACTCAGCACCAGGCCGGCGTCTCCGCATGCAAGAGCTCGGTGTCAAGGCCGTGCTGTCGCGCACCCGTGTGAGCCGCATCGTCACCGAGCTCGAGAGCGATGGTTACGTCCAGCGCGTCCCCGACCCCGACGACGGCCGGTCCACGCTGGCCACAATCACCCGAGCCGGCCGGGCGGCGTTGCGGCAGGCGGCGCCTGCCTATCTCGCCGGCATCGAGGAACACTTCACACGTCATCTCACGTTGGCCCAACAGCGAACGATCACCGTCGGACTCCAGCGAGTGATCGACGCCCATGACGCACAGACCGACCCACGCCGATGACATCGCCGAACGAACTCGAGATCGTTGACGACGACAACCGGCTCGTCTTGCGGCGCGTCGTCGTCGGGCCGCTGCGGACCAACTGCTGGATCATCGCCACCACCGACTCCAAGCACGCCATCGTCATCGACCCCGGAGACGAACCAGCGCATCTGATCGACGCCGCCCACGATCTCGCAGTGACCGCAATAGTGCTCACCCACACGCACTGGGACCACGTGCTCGCCCTCCCGACGGTCGCCGACGCTTGGGGCCGCGAGGTCCACTCCCATCCCGACGAGGCACCGGTCTGGCCCCACGAGCTCAGCCAACTCCGCCACCACGGCCACTTCGACGCCGGCACCACCACTGCTGACCTGATCGCCTGCGGATGCACCATCGCGCCTCCGCCGGGGGCCGAGCTGTGGTCGGGCGTCACGCAGCCACTCAGCGACGATCAGATCCTCCACCTCGACGGCCGTCAGATCACCGTCGTGCACACCCCGGGCCACACGCCGGGCAGCGTTTCACTCCGCTGTGGCAATCACATCTTCACGGGCGACACCCTGTTCCCCGGCGGCCCAGGCCTCACCGGCTGGCCGTTCTCCGACTTCCCAACCATCATCGCCTCGATCCGAACCAGACTGTTCACCCTGCCCGACGGCATGCACGTCCACCCCGGTCACGGTCACTCCACCACCATTGGCGAAGAGCGACCCCACCTTCACGAATGGATCGAACGCGGCTGGTAGTAGCAAGTACTCCGATTCTCCTCGCTGTCGACGCAGCCAGCTCGATGCTCAGCGACGATGACGCGGTCCTCGCGCGGGCGCTCTTCGCTGCCGGTTACGCTCCTCGTCCTCACCAGTGGGGAGCACCCGTTTCCCGGGATGCGACCGTGATCATCCGCTCGACCTGGGATTACGTGGATCGCCCGGCGCTGTTCCACGCCTGGCTCGATCATCTCGATCGGCAGCACGCCACGGTGCACAACCGCACCGACTTGCTGCGCTGGAACATGCACAAGTCGTATCTCGATGAACTGGCCGGCGCTGGCCTTCCCGTCGTGCCAACCTTGCTCCTGCCGCGAGGATCAGCTGTCAACCTCGAGCGGCTCGTCGACGATCACGGCTGGCACGATGCCGTCGTCAAACCGGCCATCGGAGGCACGGCGCGCCTCACGGCACACGTCGGGCGCATCGGGCCGAGGCGCGCGCAGCAACACCTCGATGCGATTCTGGCCCACGAAGACGCGCTCGTTCAGCCCTTCCTGCCGTCGATCGAGGACCTGGGGGAGACGTCGGTCATCGCGATCGCCGGAAGGATCACGCACGCCGTCGCGAAACGCGCCGCGAGTGGTGATTGGCGGGTGCAGTCCGACTTCGGCGGCTCTGCCGATCGAGTTCCAGTCACACACGAACTGCACAACGTCGCCCGTCAGATTCTTGATCCGCTCACCCCGGCCCCGCTGTACGCACGGATCGACCTCGTTCGCGATCTCGACGGGCGTCTCGCCCTGTTGGAGCTCGAACTCGTCGAGCCGGAGCTCTTCTTTGGCCTCGCGCCTGAGGCGGCAGATCTCATGGCCGCGCACCTCACGGAACAGTGACGGTGGGCGGCGCCGACGAACTGCACGCCGGTCTGAAGCCCCTCGAACGGGCCGACAGGCCCATGAGCAGAGCGCGGCATACGAGGGCGTAGTCCGCCGCACGGAGTTCAGCTGTGGTGCGAGAGCACGGCGGCCAGGCGGGCGAAGGCCTCTGGGATGGTGGCGGTGGGCGCGGCGGCGACTGACAGACGGAGGTAGGTGTCGTCGGGTTCGCTGGTGAACCACGAGCGCCCCGGCGACACCGGCACGCCGGCGGCCCGCGCACGCTGGGCGATGTCGACGTCGTCGATGCCGGAGGGGAGGCGTACCCAGTGCAGGAAGCCGCGCGTGCCGCGTACGTCGATCTCGATGCCGCTGAGCCGGTCGATCTCAATGAGCGCGGCGGCCATCCGCTCGCCCAGCCCACGCCGTAGCCGCATGAGGTGGCGGGGCCAGCCGGCCGCACTGACGACGCCGATGGCGGCCTCCTGGAGCACCGAGGAGACGAAGAAGTCGTCGACGAGGCGGGCGTTGCGCAAGCGCCGAAGAGCTGGTCCACGC
>JACDHN010000278.1 GCA_013821025.1 Acidimicrobiia bacterium
CCCGAGGCCCCCTCCCCGCGGCCGCGCACTGGGTTTGGTCGGTCGGGGCGGCCAAGCCGCCCCTCGTGCGTCTGCCTGCTCGGCGACCGCCGAGAAGCTGGCTTTGCCGGAGGTTCATAGGGGCCAACCATTAACCTCGGAGCGTCGTGGCGCACATTCGGGACCTTCTGAAATCAGGGCGGACAGTGTCGTTCGAGTTCTTCCCGCCGAAGACCGACGGCGCCCAGATGTCGCTCGGTCGGACGATCGCCGAGCTGGAGCCGCTGACCCCGAGCTTCGTGTCCGTCACGTATGGCGCCGGCGGCAGCACGCGGCAGCGGACGAGGGAGGTCGTCACATGGGTCCGGCGGGAGACGGCCATCACCCCGATGGCTCATCTGACCTGCCAGGGACACACGCGGGCCGAGATCAGTGACATCCTCGACGAGTATCGCCAAGCCGGCATCGAGAACATCTTGGCCCTTGGCGGCGACCCAGCTTCCGACGGCGACGAGCCACGCCAAAGTGACTACACGTACGCCACCGATCTGATCGACGACATCGATGCCGTCGACCACTTCTCGATCGGTGTCGCCGCTCATCCCGAGGTACATCCCCGCTCACCAGATCGCGAAACGGACCGTCAGCATCTGGCAGCCAAGCTCCGTCGCGCCGACTTCGCCATCACCCAGTTCTTCTTCGAGCCGCACCACTATGTCCGTCTCGTCGAGGAACTGGCGGCGCTCGACATCGCCAAACCGGTGCTGCCCGGCATCATGCCGATCACGAACCTGAAGCAGATCGCCCGGATGGCCTCGCTGAGCGGTGCTGGCGTGCCTGGCCCCTTGGTAGAACGGCTGGAGCGGCTGTCCGATCCCGACGATGTGCGGGCGGCGGGCGTCGAGGCGGCCACCGAGCTGTGCGCCGACTTGCTCGCTGCAGGCGCGCCGGGCCTGCACTTCTACACGCTCAACAAGTCGACAGCGACGCGTGAGATCTACGGCAACCTCGGATTGACCACGAGGTCCTGATGGAGACGGTGCCGATCGACCGCCCGCCGCCCGGGCGCAGAACGGCGATCAGCCAACTGCCGTACCTTCCCGGGCTCGACGGTATGCGTGCCCTCGCCGTCGTCGCCGTGATGGTGTACCACGCCAACAGTGACTGGCTTCCCGGTGGGTTCCTCGGCGTCGAGGTGTTCTTCGTCATCAGCGGCTACCTGATCACGCTGCTGTTGATCTCGGAGCACGAGCGCAGTGACCGCATCAACCTCGGCCAGTTCTGGCTAAGAAGGGCTCGCCGCCTACTCCCGGTGCTGTTCCTGATGATGACGATGCTCGTCATCTACACCGCCATCTTCAACGACCGGGCGCTCGGGCAGCTCCGTGGCGACGTGTTGGCAGGCGTGTTCTACGTGTCCAACTGGTTCCAGATCTGGATCGGTGCCGGCTACACGGCGCCCGCCGACTTCGCCCCGCTCCGGCACCTGTGGTCACTGGGCGTGGAGGAGCAGTTCTATCTGGTGTGGCCGCTCGTGATGGTGCTGCTGCTGCGCATCAAGGGGCGCCGCATCGCCGATGCCAGCCGCTGGCTGGTGCTCGCGGCGGTGCTCATCAGCGTGGGCACCGCCCTGCTGTACCACGAGGGGCGCATCAACCTGTGCGACGTGAGCCCGGAGGCCTACTGGACCGTCGGTGATCGCTGCATCTCCAAGGCCGACGGCCTCTACCTCAACACCATCTCAAGGGCGAGCGGGCTGCTGCTCGGCGCCGCCCTCGCCATGGTGTGGCGTCCCAACGCCCTGAAGCGTGGTCCGGTGCGCGAGAAGGGCCCGCTCGTCGACCTGATCGCCGTCGTCGGGTTCATCGGCCTCGGACTGCTGTCGTGGTACCTGCACGTCACGACGCTCCAGGGCGCAGATCCGTGGCTGTTCAGGGGCGGACTCTTCCTGTCTGGGATCGTGACGCTTATGGTCATCATCGCCGTCAGTCACCCCGGCGCTGTGACCGGCAAGTTGCTGGCCAACCCGGTCCTTCTGTGGATCGGCACGCGCAGCTACGGCCTGTACCTCTACCACTGGCCGATCTACCAGATCATCCGGGGGGCGGCCGGCAACCGCCTGACCATCGGCGAGTTCGCGCTGGCAATGGCCATCACCGCCGCCATCACCGAGCTCTCGTACCGCTTCTTCGAGACACCGATCCGCAAGGGGTACGTCGGACGTTGGTGGACGAGGATGCGGGCCCAGCGCGACCCGACGCCGCGACGCGTCATCGCCATCGGCGGGGCCAGCTGCGTCGCCGTGGCCACGTTCGCCGGCGTAAACCTGGCCACCGCCGAACTGCGACCGAACGAGGTGGAAGAGTCACTGGAGGACGCCGAGGACTTCCGGGTGACGCTGCCGACGAACCCACCGGATTCGCCCACCGATCCCTCTGGTGACACAGCCGTGGCGGTGCCCACCTCCGACAACGAGGGTCCGCCATCCACCGAGCGGGGCGGCACCCGTCCCCGGCAGCAATCCGAGAGTACGACGACGCCGGTGATCGAGCCGCCGTCCACACCGCCACCGCCAGCCACCCGTCCCCCCGCCACGGAGACTCCGGCGACCGAGCCCCCAGCGACCGCTCCTCCAGCGACCGCGCCTCCAGCGACCGCGCCGCCAGCGACCGAGACTCCCACAACGGGGGCTCCGCCGCCGCCACCTGCGCCGGGCGGGGATCTGGTCGCAGTAGGCGACTCCGTGATGGCCGGTGCCGCTCGCGAGCTCACGGAGGAATACGGCTTCCGCGTCTACGCCGAGGAGAGCCGCTCGTTCGACGGTGGTGTCGACGTGATCGAGGCCTTGGCGGCCACGGGCGACCTCGGTGACATCGTCGTGATCCATCTCGGCGCCAACCAGGGCGACATCGAGCAGGGCGACCTCGACCAGATGATGGCCCCGCTGGAGGAGGTGTCAACGGTGCTGTGGGTCACGAACCGGCTCGATGAGGAGTACGTCTACAGGACCAACTCCTTGATAAACGAGCTGCCGTCGCGGTACTCGAACGCGCGGGTGCTCGACTGGGCTTCGGTTGGCAACGACTGCTCTGGAGCGTGCTTCTACAACGACAACCTCCACCTCGCCGGCGATGGTCGCGAGTTCTACGCCGACCGGATCGCTGAGGCGGCCGGTTTGGTTTGATCCGCCTACGCTCCACCTGATGACCATGCCAGTACGAGTCGCCGTCACCGGAGCTGCCGGTCAGATCGGCTACAGCCTGCTGTTCCGCATCGCCTCCGGGGCGATGTTGGGGTCGGAAACACCGGTCGTGCTGCAGCTACTCGAGATCACACCGGCCCTCGGCGCTCTGGAAGGCGTGAAGATGGAACTCGACGACTGCGCCTTCGGGCTGCTCGCCGATGTGGTGTGCACCGACGACGCAGACACTGCCTTCGGTGACGCCGACGTGGCGCTGCTGGTGGGTGCCATGCCCCGCAGGGCCGGCATGGAGCGCTCCGATCTGCTGTCGGCGAACGGCGGCATCTTCAAACCCCAGGGACAGGCGCTGGGACGAAGTGCTCAGCGGGATGTAAGGGTGCTGGTGGTCGGCAACCCGGCCAACACGAACGCCCTGATCGCCGTGAGCAATGCCGGCGGTCTCGACCCGTCGCGGTTCACGGCCATGACCCGTCTCGACCACAACCGGGCCGTGAGCCAGGTCGCCCAGCGCCTAGGCGTCCCAGTGAGCGACGTGCGCAAGATGACGATCTGGGGCAACCACTCCACGACCCAGTACCCCGATCTGTTCCACTGTGAGGTCAATGGCACCAGCGCCTACGAGCAGGTGGGAGACCACGCCTGGGTCGACGGTGAGTTCATCCCAACGGTAGCCAAGCGCGGCGCCGCCATCATCGACGCCCGTGGTTCGTCGTCGGCCGCGAGCGCCGCCTCGGCCACGATCGACGCCGCCCGCGACTGGCTCACCGGCAGCGCGGCCGACGACTGGGTCTCGATGGCCGTGCGCTCCGACGGCTCCTACGGCGTCCCCGAGGGCATCGTCTCCTCCTTCCCCGTCACCACCTCGGGAGGCGACTGGTCGATCGTCCAGGGCCTGGAGATCGACGACTTCTCCCGCGGTCGGATCGACGCCAGCGTCGCCGAGCTGCAGGAGGAGAGGGA
>JACDHN010000056.1 GCA_013821025.1 Acidimicrobiia bacterium
GCGCTCTGGAAACGGCGCAAAGGCGCTCTTCATGGCGTTGATCGTCAACCATTCGAAATCGTCCAGGCCCCAGCCGAACGCTCTGGCGAGCTGGGTGAACTCCGTGCTCATCGACGTGGCGCTCATCAGTCGATTGTCGGTGTTGACCGTGACCCGGAAGCTCAGCCGGCGAAGCATGCCGATCGGGTGGTCGGCCACGCTGTCGCACACTCCGGTGTTGACGTTCGATGTCGGGCACAGCTCGAGCGGGGTGCGGGTGTCGCGGATGTAGGCGGCGAGACGGCCGAGATGCTCGCTGCCGCGCTCGCCCGTGATGTCGTCGACGATGCGCACGCCGTGACCCAGGCGTTGCGCTCCGCACCACTGCACAGCCTCCCAGATGCTCGGTAGGCCGAATGCCTCACCGGCGTGGATCGTGGCGTGGAAGTTCTCCCGCATCACGTACTGGAACGCATCGAGGTGCCGCGTCGGCGGATAGCCGGCCTCTGCGCCGGCGATGTCGAACCCGACGACGCCGGCGTCGCGCCAGCGCACGGCGAGCTCGGCGATCTCCAGGCTGCGGGCAGCGGTACGCATCGCAGAGGTGATGGCGAAGATCGTGAGGTCGGTGCCGTCGCTGCCGCGGCGGAAACCAGTGGTGATGGATTCCATCACCTCGTCGAGCGTGAGCCCGGCCTCCGTGCACAGCTCGGGCGCCATGCGCACCTCGGCGTACACGACTCCGTCATCGGCAAGGTCCTCTGCGCACTCGAACGCCACCCGCTCGATGGCATCGCGATGCTGCATCACCCCGATGGTGTGGGCAAACGTCTCGAGGTACAGCACCAGGTCGTTGCGCTTGGCGCCACGATTGAACCAGGTCGACAGCTCCTCCACGTCATGGCTCGGCAGGCCTTCGTAGCCGTACTCCTTGGCCAGCTCGATCACCGTCTGGGGCCGCAGCCCGCCGTCGAGGTGGTCGTGCAGCAGCGCCTTGGGCGCCCGCCGGACAAGGCTGTCGGTCACGGCAGTCATGTCGCGAACTTCTCGGGCATGGGTGCCGAGGAAAGCGCCAGCGACGAGGCACACGCGGCGTTCGAAGTAAGCGAAGCGGACGACGAGCCCGCCAGTGAAAGGGCGCGCAGCGGCATCGAGGCCGGGCGCTGCAGCCAGTTCCACGCCGGATAGTTGGCAGAACCCGAGATGCAGTGCAGCGAGTAGGCGTGCCGACTCCTCGGAGAGCGGTTGACGTCGCTCCAGTGGGGGAGCAGGCCATGCAGCACGACCATCGTGCCTGCCTCGACCTCGAGCGGCATCAGACCTGCCGGTGGATCGGGCAGCGGTGTGTCGTCGAGCGTGACGAAGCGGGTGCCCGCTGCATCGTCGGATGGACGATCGCCGTCGCGTCGGAACAGTTGGCGAAGTGGACCGAGGTGACCGCCCCGCTCGACCCAGAGGCAGCCGTTCTCCAACGTGGCGTCCTCGATGGCGAACCAGAAACCGGTCACACTCAACGGTTCGGTGTAGAGGAACGTGGCGTCCTGGTGGCAGCCGACCTCTCCGCCGATGTGCGGTTGCTTGAAGATGTACATGCTCTGCAGCGCCAAGGCGTCGCGGACGCCGAGGTCTGCGGCCACGTCGGCCAGCTCGGGCGTGTAGCTGAACGCCTCGAACACGGGGTCGAGATCGTGCATCGCATGGCCGATCTTGTTGATGCTCAGCCGTTTGTCCTGGTTCAACTGGCCGCCGGCGCCGAAGGCCTGCTCCTCGAAGAAGCACCAGATGCTCGGGCCGCTCGCCAGGAACTCTCGGTTGGAGACACGTTCCTGCTGGTCGGTGGTGAAGATCGTGCGTTCCTCGGACGGCTCGAACTCGTCGACCAGCTGCAGGGCCCGCTGCTTCAGCGCCGCGACCGCCTCAGGCGGTGCGAAGCCGTCGAGCACGAGAAACCCGTCGCGCTCGTACTGCTGGCGCTGGTCGTCGGTGAGCATGGCGCCGCCATCGTACTTGTCGCCCGGGACTCCTAGCCTGGCGGTGTGGAACTCAACGTGCTGGGCCAGACAGTGCGCCACGCCATCGAGCACGTCGAGGTGTTCGACGCGCCTGCGCACGTAACGCTCGTGCGGCTCCGCAGCGAGGAGATCTCCTCGCTGTGTCCGGTGACCCGTCAGCCCGACTTCTCCAGGGTCGAGATCGAGTACGAGCCCGACCGCCACTGCATCGAGTCCAAGAGCCTCAAGCTCTACCTGTGGGGCTTCCGGGACCGTGAGGTGTTCGCAGAAGCGTTGGCGGCCGAGATCGCAGGCGAGGTGATGGACACCTCCTCACCGCACCGGGTCGTGGTCACGCTGACTCAGCGACCACGAGGTGGCATCGAGATCCAGGCGGTTGCCGAACGAACGCAAGCCCCGGCTGATCACCAGGCCGACCCGACGACACTGACTGCCGAGACGTCGTCCGATTCGTCCAAGACAGGGTGATCGGTCCAGCGTACCGTGGCGGGTATGACCATTCAGCTCGATCTCGTCGGCGTCGTCGTAGCCGACATGGCCCGATCGCTCAGCTTCTACCGTCACCTCGGGCTGGACTTGCCTGAGAACGCCGACACCGAGGCCCACGTGGAGACGACGCTGCCCGGCGGGATGCGCATGGCGTGGGACACCGTGGACGTCATGCGATCCTTCGATCCGGCGTGGGAACCGCCGTCAGGCGGCCATGGCTTGTCACTCGCCTTCCGGTGTGACGATCCGGCCGCGGTCGACGCCAAATTCGCTGAGCTCATCGACGCCGGCCACGAAGGGCACCTCGAGCCGTGGGACGCGGTCTGGGGTCAGCGCTACGCGGTGGTGCACGATCCGGACGGCAACTCGATCGACCTGTTCGCTCCGCTGGCGGTCAGCTCGTGAGCTGACCGAGCGGCACGCCGGCGAGCTCCCTGACGTCGCGTGCCAGGTGCGACTGGTCTGCGTAGCCGGAGCGCACGGCGACGTCAGCGAACGGGACGCCGCTTCGGGCGAGCTCGACGGCCCGGTTCATCCGCAGGATCCTCGCCAAGGTCTTGGCGCCGTACCCGAAGGCGTCCACGCATCGGCGCTGCAACTGTCGTCCGCTCAACCCGACGGCGTCGGCGATCGATGACACCGGAGCACCGCGCCGAGCGAGCTCGGCCACGTGTGCCACGAGGTCCAGTCGATCGTCCTCCTCGACCCGGCGCTCCAAGGCGAGGTCCTCGAGCACTTCACCGGGCTCGTCGCTCGCCTGCAACCGGTCGACGGCGCAACGCACGGCGACGGACGTCCAGAGAGCGTCGAGCGGGATGCGACTGTTCACCAGAGCGTGGGCAGGGACGCCCACGACCTTGGGACCGAAACCTGGAGCGAACCGCAGTCCTGCGAGGCTGGAGCCCGGTACGCCGGAGAACAGCTGGGCCTCCGTGTCCGGACCGGCGACGAACAGATCACCGTCGTTCCAAATCAGGTCGATGCATCCATCGGGCAGGATGCGCGACGATCCGTCAGCGACGGTCGATGTCCACACGAAGCCGCCAGGGAGACGGCTCGGCCGTTCTCGATACACGACCCGAGTCTCGCAGCGAGCATCAGCCGATCGCTCGCCGGCCATGCGTCAGTTCTGCGAACCCTTTCGCCATGGGATGCCGGCCTGGGCCGGCGGACGAGATGCCTGACCTCGAGAGGCGACGACGATCAGTGTCACCACGAACGGGGCCATGAACACGAACTCCGAACGGATCTCGTCGATCGTGAGGTAGACCCACAGCAGCACGGCTCCCCCGATGGCCATGAGCAGAGCCGGCCCTGGACGCAGCTGCATCACGGAGTACACGATCCCGAATGCGAGCAGGATGGCGGCGGCGAGGATCGCCGCCAGGATGAGCTGGCCGGGATCGATGCGCTGGGTGATCCCGTCGAAGAAGCCGAACAACCCGGCGCCGGCCGCCACGCCGGCGGGGCGCCAGTTACCCACCACAAGGGTCGCCAGGCCGAGAAAGCCCCGGCCCCCTGTCTGGCCCTGGCTGTAACGGTTGGCGCCGATGACGAGCACCGAGCCGGCCATCCCGGCCAAACCGCCCGAGATCAGCATGCCCACGTACCGGTAGAACACGACGGACACACCGAGCGAGTCGGCGGCACTGGGGCGTTCACCGGCCGAACGCAGGCGCAGACCGAACCGGGTGCGCCACAGCACGTACACGCTGGCGACGAACAGCACGATGACGAGCACCAGGTCGAGGCGCAGCTCAGTCGTCAGTGCTTTGAGCAGGCTGGCGATGTCGGACACCAGGAACCACTGCCGGTCGGCGAGGCTGCCGAGTGGGTCAGGGGTGTCCTTCCATCCGAGCAGCGGCCCGCCCGACAGCACCGGCATCGTGAACACGCCGATCTCGCCCGAGGCACCGGGAGAGTTGGTGACAGAGCCGCCTGACTCACCCTCGAAAAGCAGGTTGGCCATGAAGCGGGCCACGCCCGGAGCCAGGATGTTGATGGCGAAGCCGCTGACGATGTGGTTCACGCCGAACGTCACGGTGGCGAACGCGTGCACGAGCCCGCCGAGCGCCCCGCCGATGACGCCCCCTAGCACGCCCATCCACGGGTTGTACTCCCACGCCCACCAGCCGGCGA
This sequence comes from Acidimicrobiia bacterium, assembly GCA_013821025.1. Classification (GTDB taxonomy): domain Bacteria; phylum Actinomycetota; class Acidimicrobiia; order Acidimicrobiales; family Ilumatobacteraceae; genus JACDHN01. Next base: position 4,620 of record JACDHN010000056.1, read on the forward strand.
ACACGGTGCCCATGATCATCATGCCTTCGAGGCCGATGTTGATGGTGCCGCTGCGCTCGGCGTAGAGCCCACCGAGTCCGGCGAGCGCGATCGGAGCCGCCGTACGGATGGCGACGCCGAACGTGTTCGCCGACGTCAGGTCGTCGTTGTTGCTGATCTCTCGCGCCAGGGAGATGGCGACGGACGCCGCGGCCACGACCCACAGGGCGATCGGTCCCGGCAATCGCAAACCTCGCCGCTCTTCCCGAGCGTCTTGCACAGGGACCGTGGCGGTAGCGCTCACGCCGGGGCCTCGGCGATGGTTCGGGTGCCGGGCGTCTCACGACTCGCGGCTCTCGTCTCGGCGTCGGCGGACAGCCGGCGCACGATCTCGTAGGCGATGATGGCCGAGAGCAGGAACGAGCCTTGCAGGATGATGCCGATCTCCTGTGGGATGTCGACGAAGCTCAGTGCCTGGGTCGCTCGCTCGATCGTCGCCCACACGAGCGCGGCAGCAGCCATGCCGACTGGGTGGTTGCGCCCGAGCAGGGCCAGCGACAGGCCGATGAAGCCGTACGACACGGGGAACTGGTCGCCGTACTTGTAGAACTGCGGATCGGCGATCAGCGGGCCGATACCGATCAGGCCGGCGATCGCTCCCGACATGATCAACGTCACGATGATCATTCGCCGCGGGCTGATGCCGGCGGCGCGGGCGGCCGTCGGGTTCTCGCCGGACACCCGCAGGTTGAAGCCGAACCGGCTGCGATTCAGCAGCACGTGGTACCCGATGCCGAGCACGATGGCGACGGGCAAGAAGCCGTGCAGGACGACACCTGGGCCGAAGTCGAAGCCGATCGCCTCGAACAACGAGTTGAGCGACGGGAGGCGGGCCGACTCGGGTAGCACCCGGGTCTCGCGAATGTTCGGCTGATCAGGGTTCCTGAAGTGCTCGGCCAGCAGGTAGGCGATCAGGTTCGTGGCGACGTAGTTGAGCATGATCGTCGAAATCACCTCGTTGACGCCTCGGTACGCCTTCAACAACGCCGGGATCGCAGCCCACGTGGCGCCCACGACCACTGCGATGCCCATGATCATGGCCACGTGGATCGGTGCCGGTAGGTCCACCGCAGCCCCGGCCGCCGCAGCCAGCAACGCCGCCAGCACGTACTGGCCGTTGGCGCCGATGTTGAACAGGTTCATCTTGAAGCCGATTGCCACGGCCACGCCGGCCACGTAGTACGGCACGGCGCGGTTGACGATCAGCACGATGGACTCGGTGGAGTCGATCTGGCTCCACATCGCCTTGAACGCCGTAGCCGGGCTTTCGCCGGCGACGAGCACGGCGACTGACGAGACGACGATGGCAGCCACGGCGGCGAGTGCCGGCGCTGCGAAGGTGGTCAGCAGCCGCCGGTTCACGCCGGCGCCTCGCCGTCACCGGGAGATCCGCTCGCCGACCGCCCGTCGTGTTGGTGGGCGCCGGTCATGTAGCTGCCCAGCTCGGCCGGCGTAACGGTCTGGGGATCGACTTCGGCGACGACCTTGCCGCGCAGCATGACGAGCAGCCGGTCGCTGAGGCCGATCAGCTCGTCGAGGTCGGCCGAGATCAGCAGCGTGGCCAGCCCGTCGGAGCGCGCCTGGCGCAGGATGTCCCAGATGACGGCCTGGGCGCCCACGTCGACGCCGCGCGTCGGGTGGGCGGCGATCAGCACGTGGGGCTTTGCCATCATCTCCCGGCCAACGATCAGCTTCTGCTGGTTGCCGCCCGACAGCGTGAACGCGCTCACGTCGATGCCCGGCGTGCGGACGTCGAACTCCTCGACCACCTGCCTCGTGCGCTCGCGCGCCGCATCGCGATCGATCAATCCTCGGTGCGTGAAGTCGTCGCCGGCCTGGTGGCCGAGGATCACGTTCTCCCACAGCGTCATGGACAGCACCATGCCGTCGCGTTGGCGGTCCTCGGCGACGTACCCGATGCCAGCGTTGCGTCGGGCGGTGTTGGAAAGCTCGGACACGTCCTGCTCGTCCACCTTGACGATTCCCGACGCCGGCCGCAGGCCCATGATGGCCTCGATCAGCTCGGTCTGGCCGTTGCCCTCAACGCCGGCGATTCCGACGATCTCGCCGCTGTGCACCCTCAGCGAGACGTCGTCGAGAGGCCGGTGCGATGTCGGCGTGCCCGACGACTCGATGCCCCCGGCCAGACCTGCGGCAAGGGCGACGGTGTCGACGCCGGTCGGAGCGGACTCGATGGTCAGGCCGACCACCTCGAGACGCACGTCGTCACGCACCGTCGCCTCACGTGTCTCTGGCGAAGGCAACTCGGAGCCGACCATCATCTCTGCCAGCTCACCGGCCGTGACCGTGGACGGATCGTCGATCTCGCCAACCGTCTTGCCGGCTCGGATCACGGTGATGGCGTCGGCGTTTCCGAGCACCTCGTCGAGTTTGTGGGAGATGAAGATCACCGTGGCGCCCTGCTGGGTGAGCTGCTCCAACGAGGCGAACAGTTCGGTCACCTCGTGCGGTACGAGCACGGCCGTGGGCTCGTCGAGGATCAGGATCCTTGCCCCCCGGTACAGCACCTTGAGGATCTCGACACGCTGCTTGTCGCCCACTCCGAGGTCGGCCACCAGTTCGTCGGGGTCGACCTCGAGCCCGTACTGCTCGGACAGCTCCCGGATCCGGCGCCGGGCTTTGCGCATGTTCAGCCTGAGATGGCCGGGCTCGCTGCCGAGGACGATGTTCTCCCAGACCGTGAAGTTGTCGGCCAGCATGAAGTGCTGGAACACCATCCCGATGCCCATGTCGATCGCCGCCGACGGGCTGCGGAACGTTCGTCGGGTGCCGTGGATCAGGATGTCGCCTTCGTCAGGCTGGTGGGCGCCGTACAACGTCTTCATCAGCGTCGACTTGCCGGCCCCGTTCTCGCCGACGATGGCATGGATCGTTCCTTCCCGGACCCGCAGGTTCACGCCGTCGTTGGCCACGACGCCCGGGAACCGCTTCACGATCCCGCGCAGCTCGATCGCGTACGCGCTGTCGATCGCAGTCCCGGGCTCGACAGCGGTGGTCATAGGTTGCACACGGGGGCTCAACCGCCCGTGGACCCCCCGCTCCGCCCGTGCACCTCGCTTTTCTAGTACACGTAAGGACTCGTTCTGCGCAGGCAGTTCATAGTCGGCGCCTCCAGGCGCTTCGTCGGTCGCGACATGCACGATGGCGCCCACCCCTCGAGGGTGAGCGCCATCGCCACGTATCCGTAACTGCGTCTTAGCTCAGGACTCGGGAACGGTCGGCACCTCGATCTCGCCGTCGATGATCTGCTGCTTGAGATCGTCGAGCTCGGGTGCGATGTCGTCGACGAAACCGCCGCTCGTCGAATACCCGACGCCGTCGACCGAAAGGTCGAACACGCGGATGCCAGGCGTGAAGTTGCCCGACGCAGTGTCCTTGGCGGTCTCGTACACGGCGACATCGACCCGCTTGAGCATCGACGTCAGGATGTACGGCTGCAGGTTGGCATCGACCGACTGGTACTGGTCGCTGTCGACGCCGATCGCCCACACCTCGCCGGGCTCACCGGCGGCCGCCGCGGCCTCGAACACGCCTGCGCCGGAAGCGCCGGCGGCGTGGTACACGACATCGGCATCGTCCTCGTACATCGCAGTCGCCAGCTCGCCGCCCCTCGTCGGGTCGTTGAAGCCGATCGCCGGATCCTCGCTGATGTACTGCGAGATGACCTCGATGTCCGGGTTGATCTGCTGGGCCCCTGCGATGTAACCGGCCTCGAACTTCTTGATGAGGTCGATGGGCACACCGCCAACGAAGCCGATCTTGCCGGTCTGGGACGTGAGCGCCGCCGCGGCACCGACGAGGAACGAACCCTGTTCCTCGGCGAACACCAGCGAGGCCACGTTCTCGGCTTCGACGACCGAGTCGACGATGGCGAAGTTCGTGTCGGGGCTGGCGGCCGATCCGGCCGTCACGGCATCGGTCCACAAAAACCCGACACCGATCACGAGCTCGTTGCCACCACTGACGGCGGAGTCGAGGCGTGCCGCCCGGTCACCTTCACCCGACGGTGTCGACTCCGTCGGATCGACGCCGAAGTCTTCGACGGCCATGTCGAGACCGGCCGCGGCAGCGTCGTTGAACGACTTGTCGCCGCGACCCGTGACGTCGAACAGTACGGCCACCTTCAAACCCTCGGTGATCTCACCGGTGCTGGCCGTCGAGTCGCTCGTGTCGGTGACGCCGGTCGTGTCGGTGACGCCGGTCGTGTCGGTGGCGCCGGTCGTGTCGGTGGCGCCGGTCGTGTCGGTGGCGCCGGTCGTGTCGGTGGCGCCGGTCGTGTCGGTGGCGCCGGTCGTGTCGGTGGCGCCGGTCGTCGCCGTGCCACCTTCCGTTGTGCCGGTGTCGCCGCCGGTGGTAGCCGGATCTTCCTCGTCGCCACAAGCCGCTGCGGTCAAGCCGAGTGCGGCGACGAGTGAGACGGCGAGCAATCGTTTGCCCTTCCTCATATGCCTCCCCCTTCAAGGGTGTTGATTGCCCGCCGTGTTCACGCGCCGAGCAGAGCGCACACCGTAATACAGGCGGACCACCAGTGACAGTCTGCGCAGTGCGGGCGCCCGTAGCATGGTCGGTCGTGGTGCCATCCCCCCGTCCCGCCCGCCCGCGTCCACGCGTCAGCAGGCAGCGATACATGGCCCGTCGGGCGGGCGCACTGATCGTCGCCGTTTTCCTCGTGGTGGGCTCGGTGCTGGTGCTGAAAGCTGTTGCCGGTGGCGCAGACGACGACGCATCCGGCGCTGGCGATTCGATTGGCCCCGTCGCAACCATCGGTGGCGAACCGTCCGGCACCACCGGTGCAACGAGCGCGCCGGCGTCGGTGGGACCGACTGACGACACGACGGCCCCAACCGATGCGCAGTCCGGCACTGCGGAGACCACCACGACGCTGCCACCATCCACGGAACCCGAGCGCAAGGGCCCACCAACGGCCGACGACCCTGCGCTCGTGTACATCGCCGGCGACAGCGACGCCGGCACGTTCGGCCCATACCTCGACACGCTGCTGTCCGAGACCGGTGTGGCCGACATCGAGCTCGACTACAAGGTGTCGTCTGGCCTGTCGCGGCCGGACTTCTTCAACTGGCCCGAGCGGTTCGCCGAGACGCTGCCGGCGTTCGACCCCGAGATCGTCGTCGTCACGTTCGGCGGCAACGACGCCCAGGGACTTGCCGACGTGTCCGGTGAGTTCATCGTCGGAGGGCCGACCGACGACACCAAGGACTGGAAGAAGGAGTACTCACGGCGTGTCGGCGAGGTGATGGACCTGCTGTCCGCCGACGGGCGCACGCTCGTGTGGGTCGGCATCCCCAACGACAACAATCCTGATGTCACGGCCCGCATGAAGGTGCTGGACGATGTGGTCCGCAATCAGGCGGCCGACCGGCCAGACGTCATCTTCATCGACACCTGGCGGCGGTTCTCGGGCCGAAGCGGCAACTGGGCCGAGTACGTGATCGATCCACGTGACGGGCAGGGCAAAGACGTGCGTGCCGACGACGGCTTCCACCTGAACGAGAATGGCGCCGAGATCCTTGCCCTCGACATCGCCGAGGCCGTTCGCGCAGATCTACGCCACCGCGGCGCCGCGATCTGATGCGGCCGCCGAAGCGCCTGGAGGCGCCGACTATGAACTGCCGGCGCAGAA
>JACDHN010000057.1 GCA_013821025.1 Acidimicrobiia bacterium
GTCGAGCGCCGCAGGAACGTCGATCGGCCCGCCCACCCGGGCGACCCTGGCACCGACCGCAGTGCCCAGCACCAGCGCCTCGGTGTCATCGTGCTCGGGGGCGACGATCACCAGCTCGTCGAGCCCATTCGCCGCCGCCAGCACATCACCAGGAGCCGTCGCACGGCAGTCGGAGAACAACACCGTCACCTTGCGCGCCGCCGTCGCGCTGTACAGCTGCCGCCTGCTCTCGTTCAGCGCCTCGGCCAGGTCGGTGATGCCACAGCCGCGAAGAGCCAGCAGGTCGTCGACGACGAGCTCAGCCGGCATCCGCTCGAGCATCGGCTTCAGCACCAGAACGGTGGACGAGAAGCACGCCACTGCGTACTGCGCGGGCGCCCTCATGGCGACTGCGGCGGCACCCACCGCTCCAGCGGCCAGTGGCCGACCGCTCATCGATCCGCTGTGGTCGATGAGCAGGCACAGCGCCGTCGTCGGGCGCGACCAATGACGTACCCGGAGGCGGTCGACGTCGAGACCGGCCCCAGCCCTGTGCTGCGCCAGCGCCTCGACGCTGGCGTCGAGGTCGAGGTCCCCGGCGTCGGGCTGATACGGCGCGGTCCTCATCGTGCCGATGCCGCCAGAGCGCGAACGTCCCTGACGGGCCACGTCGACCATCACCCGTGACGCCAACCGCCTGGCCAGCTCTCGCAGCAAGGGATCGGTGGCCTGCGCAGCTCCGGCGAGCAGCGCCAACGCGGCGTCCGGATCTTCGGCCATGAGCGCCTCGAACGCCTCCTCGTCCAGTGCCCCGACCTCGGGCGAGAGCTGCGCGAACCCGTCGAGGCGCTCGAGGTTGTGCCGCGACAGCGTCCGACGGCGTCCAGCCGCCACGGCGGCGCCGGCCTCGTCGCCCGTGACTACCTTCGAGCGGCCCCTGCCGGGGCGCCGGCTTTTCCCGCTCTCCCCTCGGAGCTCCCATCCCTTTCGCTCTCACGGTCGCCGCCATGTTCTGCCGTGGCGGCGAAGGCGTCGTTCCAGAGTGCGGTGATGATCTCCTCGCTCGACGTGCCAACGCCCTCGCGCACCTGCACGCGCCCCGACAGCGCAACGAGGGCGGCGTCGAGGCCGAGCGCCCGGTCGGTCGGCGGCACGCTGCGCAGGGCGCCGAGCGAGGCGGCAACGGCAGCGATGTCGAGGGCGCCGCGCACCGACGACCCGACGCGCAGATCGGGGTGATGACGGGTGCGTCGGACGACATCTACGACCCTTGCGACCCAGGCGGCATCGGCGGCCGGTGACTCCCGGAGAACGATCGTCACCTCCTCGTCCGCGCGCTGGTAGCCAACAGCCAGCCGGCATACGCGGTCGTACACGGCCGAAGAGATGCGGGCCGTTCCGACGGTATCGAATGGGTTCATGGCGGCGACTAGACGGAAGCCGGCTGCCGCCGGCACCCGACTCAGGCGCGGCACGTGCAGCTCCCGCTCGCTCATCACCGTGATCAGCACGTTCAGCGTCTCCTCGGGGACGCGGTTGATCTCCTCCACGTAGAGCAGCGACCCATCGCGCATCGCCGTCATCAGCGGGCCGTCCACGAACACGTCGGGGTCGTAGCCATCGTCCATCACCCTGGCCGGATCGAAGTGCCCGACGAGGCGCGACGGCGTCAGCTCTGCGTTGCCCTCGACGAACTCGAACCCGACGTCGAGCTCTGCCGCCACTCCTCGCAGCAGCGTGGACTTGCCCGTGCCAGGCGGGCCCTCGATGAGCATGTGTCGACCCGCGTCGAGTGCAGCGAGGACGATCTCGACCTCTCGCTGTCGGCCGACGAGCCGATCCTGCAGCCGGCGGGCAACGTCGCCCAGCTGGTTGGCCTCGTTCGCTGCGCTCACTCGGCTGTGTCTCGTCGCTGGCGCTTCCCTCGACACCTGACCCAGCGCGCTCGACCCCCAGCGGCCGAAGCAGTGCAACGCGACTGCCAGCGCTCGGTCATTCGGCTGTGTCTCGTCGCTGGCGCCGTCTCATTCGTAGGTCAAGACTCCACGGATGTTCTCGTTGTTGCGCATCGCCTCGTACCCGTCGTTGACGCCGTCGAGCGTGTACGTGTTGGTGACGAGACCGTCGAGGTCGAGCTGACCGTCGCGGTAGAGCTGTATCAACTTCGGGATGTCGTAGCGCGGGTTGCCCGAACCGAACAGCGAGCCGACGATCTGCTTCTCCATCAGCGTCAGATCGAGCAGGCTCATGCTGGCCGACATCTCCAGCGCCGGGTGGATGTTCGTGACGACCACCCGACCCCGCTTGGCCGTGATGGCCAGGGCGTGGATCATCAGCTCGCCCGAGCCGACACCGAGCGTCATGATCACCTTGTCGGCCATGCGGCCCAACGTGGCTTCGGTGATCGCCTCGGTCGCCTCCTCCAGCGACGAGGCGGTGTGGGTGGCCCCGAACTCCTGAGCCTTCTCACGCTTGAACTCGACGGGATCGATGGCCCAGATCTGCTTTGCACCGGCCAGGCGGGCGCCTTGCACGGCGTTGGACCCGATGCCGCCGCATCCGACGACGGCCACGACATCGCCGGGCGTGACCTCAGCGGCATAGACGCTCGAGCCCCATCCGGTGACCACGCCGCAGCCGAGCAGGCACGCGCGATCGAGCGGAACGTCGTCATCGATCTTGATGCAGCTCGCCTCGTTGACGACGGTGTGGTGGGCGAACGTGCCGAGCAGGCACATCAGGTTCAGGTCCTTGTCCTTGGCGTGATGGCGAGATCCTCCGTCGGAGATCTGCCGGCCGATGCCCAGCACGGCGCCGAGGTCGCACAGGTTCTGGTGGCCGGTAGAGCAGCTCGGGCAGCGGCCGCACGACGGGATGAAGCCGAACACGACGTGGTCGCCGGGAGCCAGCCAACTGACGCCGTCGCCGACGGCTTCCACGACGCCAGCGCCTTCATGACCACCGACCATCGGCAGCTCGAAGGGGAGATCACCGGTGACGAGATGCTCATCGGAGTGGCACAGACCCGAGGCGCCGAGCTTCACCAGCACCTCTCCGTTCTTCGGGTCGTCGAGCTCGATCTGCTCGACGCTCCACGGCGCCCCGGTCTCCCACAGAATCGCTGCCTTGGTCTGCATCGGCCCCCCTCGATCTCGACGACGTCCGGCCACAGTACCCGTGCCTGATCGACCCGTTCGATTCGAGTCCTTCGCCTCCCGCTCACCACCCCGACTGCCATCTGGGCGTGATCTCTCCCGGAACCGATTCTGGGCGTTGATCGTTTCAACTGCTGAGAAGATCTGCGCCCAATCGAGCGAGCAAATGGGGCGGACGGAGCATCAACGGTGACGCAACGCTTCGATCTCCGCCCGCCAGTCGATGTCCTCGGTGGAGCCGCCGACGGCATGGATCCGGCGGCGACGCGTGGCGATCTCCACGGCGATCGTTCTCGTCTCGGCGTCAAGTATCTCCTGGCGGATCCGATCGCGCAGCCACGAAACGACCGAGGGCGCCGTGCCGTCCGACGACACGGCCACGGCCAGGTCGTCGACCCTGACGACGGCAGGGAGGATGAAGCTGCAATCATCGGTCTGGTCGGCGGCGTTGACCCACACGCCGCGTTCGGTGGCGTCGGCAGCCACTGTGGCGTCGATGTCGGCGACGCCCGTCGCGGTGATCACGAGCCGCTTGCCGTGGAGGTCCGACGGCTCGTAGGCGCCCGTGCGGACGCTCGCCACCGTCGAGGGGACGAGCGCTGTATCGACGTCGATGGCGACGACATGCACCCGCGCGCCGGCCTCGACCAGGCCCTGGATCTTCCGTAGCCCGGTCGGCCCCGCTCCGACCACGAGCACGTCGACCTCATGCACGTCGAGGAACACCGGATACCGGAACCGCATCCTGTCGACGCTACGCCGCCCTCCTGGCCTCCCACGGTCGGTGATGGGATGGATGTCACACGGCAAAATGTGGATAAAGTTGATCTGATTAGTCATCTATTGCTTGAATGGTGGTGTGTTCGACGATGCTCACCCCCACGACGTGTTGCGCTGGGCCGCCGGCACGTTCGGCGACGACCTCGTCGTCACCGCCAGCTTCGGCGATGCCACGCTGGTGCACCTCGTCAGCCAGGCCATCCCTCATGCCGATGTCGTGCTGCTCGACACCGGGTACCTGTTCGCCGAAACGGAGTGGTTCGCCGATCAGCTCCGGGATCGCTTCGGCTTCCGCCTGCGCACCGTGCACCCCGATCCAGACGCAGAACGTGACCTGTGGCAGACCGATCCCGACTCGTGCTGCCGGATGCGTAAGGTGGAACCCCTGGAGCGGGCGCTTGCAGGCAAGCGCGCCTGGGTGACCGGCCTGCGCCGCAGCGACAGTGCCCAGCGCGTCTCCACACCGATCGTGCACCGCGACCTGCTGCGCAACGTCACGAAGATCAACCCCATCGCCACGTGGACGGACGCCGATGTCGCTGCCCATCGCGACGCCTACAGCCTGCCAGAGCACCCTCTGGCTGATCGCGGCTACGCCTCCATCGGCTGCTGGCCATGCACGTGGCCAGTCGGTGACGGTGAGGACGAGCGAGCCGGGCGTTGGCGTCACCGCTCCAAGACCGAATGCGGCTTGCACGTCTCCCCCGTCGACCACGTGCAACCTGTCCGAATCGGAGCGGGCCGATGAGCGAGCGCACCGAGCGAAGCGAGCGCACCGGGCGTGCGAGCGCCGAGGACGTCAAGGCCGAGAGCCGCCATCTGCGCGGCACACTGGACGGTGAGCTCGGCGGGTCCGAGGACTCCTTCACCGGTGACGCCACGACCCTGCTCAAGTTCCACGGCATCTATCAGCAGGACGACCGCGATGTCCGGCGCGCTCGCACGGCAAAGAAGCTGCCACTCGACTACTCCTGCATGGTGCGCGCCGCCGTGCCAAGGGGACGCCTGACGGCCGAGCGCTGGCTGGCCCTCGATCGGCTGGCAGAGCGCACCGACGGCACGCTGCGCCTCACGACGCGCCAGGGCGTGCAGTTGCACTTCGTGCGCAAGCCCGATCTGCGCCAGATCGTGCACGACATCAACAAAGCCGGGCTCAGCACGCTCGCCGCCTGCGGTGACGTGGTGCGCAACGTCATGGCATGCCCCGACCCGCGCCACGACCACGCCCTCGATCCGGTCGTGCAGGAGCTCGTGTCCCGGTTCCGTCCGGCGACGGCCGCCTACTGGGAACTGTTCATCGACGGCGAGAAGGCCGCAAGCCTCGAAGAGGAGTCTGAGCCGGTGTACGGCGAGACGTACCTGCCGCGGAAGTTCAAGATCGGGGTGGCCTGGCCAGGTGACAACTGCATCGACGTGTTCAGCAACGACGTGGGCATCGTGCCGACGCTGGCCAACGGGGAGTCGGCAGACATCACCGGCTACGTGGTGCTCGTCGGCGGAGGGCTCGGCCGCAGCGTCAACCGGGACGACACCTACCCGCGTCTCGGCACGCCGTTGGCCTGGGTAGCACCAGGCGAGGTCGTCGACGTCGTCGAGCATGTCGTCACCACGCAACGCGATCACGGCAACCGCGAAGACCGCAAACGGGCCCGGCTCAAGTACCTCATCGACGAACGGGGCATCGAGTGGTTGCGGTCGCAGGTGGAGACGAAGCTCGGCAGGGCGCTGCCCCCGCCTGTGTCACTGGCCGAGTGGCACCCGGGCGACCACCACGGCAGTACCGACGACACCATGGGCCTGCCCGTGCCCTCGGGACGTATCGCCGACCACGAACGAGTGCAGCTGCGCACGGCGCTACGCCGACTCGCCACCGACCGCCTGATCGACGACATCCGCGTCACGCCGCGCCAGGATCTGCTGTTCGTCGGTGTTGACGCGCCGCGCCAGAGTCGGATCGCCGACGTGCTGCGCGACCACGGTGTGGCCCTGCCCGCCGACGTGAGCCCTGTGCGCCGGCTGTCGATCGCCTGCCCTGCACTGCCGACGTGCGGTCAGGCGCTCGGCGAGGCCGAGCGGGTGCTGCCCGACGTGGTGGACACGATCGAGGCGCTGCTCGCCACGCACGGGGTCGCCGATGAGCCGATCCGGGTGAACATGACGGGCTGCCCGAACGGTTGTGCCCGCCCCTACACGTCGGAGATCGGCATCTCGGGTCGCACGAAGAAGACCTACGACCTGTACCTGGGCGGCACGGCGGCCGGTACGCGCCTCGGCGTCGAGGTCCGCAGCGACATGACCCTTGACGAATTGGACAGCGTCCTCGGCCCCGTCGTGGAGCGCTTCGCCGCCGCTCGGCGCTCCGGATCGACGCAGCGCTTCGGAGAGTGGTGCGCCGGCATCGGCATCGCCGAACTGACATCCTGGCTGCCCGAACCGACGGTGCGCATGCGTGGCGAGGCCCGCCAACGTGAACCGGAGATGACCGCGCGATGAGCGGCCACGTTGCTCTGATCGGCGCCGGTCCTGGTGACCCGGAGCTGCTCACCCTGCGTGCAGTCCGCTTGCTCGACACGGCCGACGTGGTGGTGCACGACGCACTCGTTGGAGCCGGCGTGCTGGCGCTGGCTCCCGTGACGGCTGAGCTGATCGACGTCGGCAAGCGCCCTGGACGCCCGACACCCCAGGAGCTGATCAATGCGCTGCTCGTGCATCTGGCCCGGCAGGGCAAGCGGGTCGTGCGACTCAAGGGCGGAGATCCGTTCGTGTTCGGACGCGGCGGCGAGGAGGCCCTGGCGCTCGACCTGGCGGACGTGTCCTACGAGGTGATCCCCGGCGTCACGTCGGCATTCGCTGCTCCGGCGGCGGCGGGGATCCCGGTCACGCACCGCAACGTGTCGGGCGCAGTCACCATCGTCACCGGCCATCGCCATGCCGGCGCCCAGCCCCTCGACTGGAAATCGCTCGCCAAGGTCAGAGGCACGATCGTCGTACTGATGGGCGTCGCCAACCGTTCGATGATCGCCGACGAGCTGATCGCCGGTGGCCTTGCCACCGACACGCCGGTGGCCGCCGTGCGCCTGGGCACCACCGAGAGACAGGATGTGGTGCGGTGCCGCCTCGATCAACTCGCCGGCACCCGCGTCGAATCACCGGCCGTGATCGTCATCGGGACTGTGGCAGCGCTGGAACTCGCTACCTGGTCGCCCACCGTCGCGCTCGTCGCCGCCGACGGTTCGATGACGTCATGAGGCAGGTCGCCCACGATCGTTCGACATCCGAAGGGACCGTCGGCTACGAACTGTTCCTGTGACGGAACGATTTGCGGACGTTTCCGACTCCATGCTGGCGATGGCGATCGCCCGCTACGAGCACGGCGCGCTGGCGGAGACGTACAAGCGCCACGCCGGAGCTGTGTACTCGCTTGCCCACCGTCTGCTGATCGAGCAATCGCTGGCCGAGGACGTCGTGCAGGAGGTCTTCCTACGCCTCTGGAACGACCCGACCCGCTTCGATCCAGGGCGGGGCACGATGCGCAGCTACCTACTCACCCAGACCCATGGTCGGTCCGTCGATCTGCTCCGCTCCAACACGGCCCGGCGGGCCCGCGAGCAGCGCCAGGCGAGCGCAACGGCCGAGTCGGACTACGACCTCGAGCTGGAGGTCTGGGACCTCGCCACGTCCGATCAGGTGCGGCGCTCGCTCGAGGTGTTGCCGGCGAGCGAGCGGCGGGCGATCAACCTGGCCTACTTCGGTGGCTACACGTACCGAGAGGTGGCGGCGCTGCTCGGCGAGGCCGAAGGCACGGTGAAGACCCGGATTCGAGCCGGCTTGCGGCGACTGCGCTCGGCGCTGTCCGACGCCGGGCTCACGACGGAGGACCACTGATGGCGAATCATGAGATCGAAGGACTGCTCGCCGTCTACGCGCTCGACGCCGTCAGCGACGACGAGCGCCGCCAGGTGGTGGAATACCTCGAGCGCAATCCAAGGGCTCGGGCCGAGGTCGAGTCGTACCGCGAGGTTGCGGCCCACCTGGCGTTCGGGGGTGCGTCACCGCCGTCAGACGTCTGGGATCGCATCGCCGCCGAGCTCGACAGTGGGGTTCCGGCACCTGGCCCAGCGCTCTCGAGAGTCATGAGCGACGGATCCCGTCCTCGACGCCGCGTATGGCTCTTGTCCGCCGGAGCAGTCGCTGCCGCGGCCATTGGCGCCGTGGCCATCACGCTCGCAGTCACGGACGATTCCCCGGATTCCCGCGATCCGAACAGCGCCATCGAGCAGGCGTACGGTGAGGCCTGGGCCGATCCCGACGGCCGGCGCGCAGCGCTCGCGTCACCGGACGGCACGATGAACGCAGAAGCCGTCATCCTGCCCGACGGGCGCGGCTTCGTCTCCGCAGGGGCGCTCCCGCCACTCGACCGCAGCGAGACGTACCAACTGTGGGGTGTTTTTGGCGACGGTGACATCATCTCGCTCGGCATCGTCGGCGAGCGGCCGGGCATCGAACCGTTCACGGCCAGGGGTGACATCGACGCCTTCGTCATCACGAAGGAGCGGGCGAGCGGAGTCGTGTCGTCCACGAACGAACCATTGCTCATCGGCGCCCTCGGCTGACGCAATCGCGCGTGGCGGGTGGGCGCCTACACTCGGGGCGATGGAGGAACCTACGGCGTCCAGCGAGTCAATCGCGGCCATCGCGGCCACGAGCGACGACGAGGACGAGCTGATCGAAGAGCTGCTGGTCGAGGAGATCTCGATCGACGGCATGTGCGGCGTCTACTGAGGCCCGAACGATCGTGCTCGACCGGGTCCTGACGCGGCATCCGCAGGTGGCGCTGCGCCCTGAGCCATTCGGAGCCCTCGCCTACCACTACGACAACCGCAAGTTGATCTTCCTGCGCCATCCCGACCTGCTGACGGTGGTCCAGTCGCTCGACGGCCGGCGCACGGTCGCCGAGGCGCTCGACGTCGCAGGAGTTGCGTCCTCACGGCGCCCGTCGTTCTTGGCCGCCCTGCAATCCCTGCTCGATTCGGAGATGCTCGGTGAACCAGCCCTCACTCGTTGACGACCTCAAGTCGGGGCTCGACGCTCCGATCTGTCTGACATGGGAGCTGACGTATGCCTGCAACCTCCAGTGTGTGCACTGCCTGTCGTCCTCGGGCCGGCGCGACCCCGATGAGCTGACATCCGCCGAAGCGTTCGGCGTCCTCGACGAGCTGGCGTCGATGCAGGTCTTCTACGTCAACATCGGTGGCGGTGAACCAATGATCCGCAAGGACTTCTTCGACATCGTCGACCATGCCGTCGAACGAGGCATAGGCGTCAAGTTCTCAACAAACGGCGCCTACCTCACGCCCGAACGGGCGCAGCGTCTTGCCGCCACGCCGTACCTCGACGTGCAGATCAGCCTCGACGGTCTCGACGCCGCCACCAACGACCCCGTGCGCGGCAAGGGCTCCTACGAAATCGCCCGCCGGGCCATGGACAACCTGGCCGACGCCGGCTTTGGGCCGTTCAAGATCTCGATCGTCGTCACCCGGCACAACGTCGGCCAGCTCGATGGGTTCAAGGCGCTTGCCGACAGATATGGCGCCACGCTGCGGGTGACCCGGCTGCGCCCGTCGGGCCGTGGCGCCGACTCATGGCACGAGTTGCACCCGACCAGCGTCCAGCAGCGCGAGATCTACCGGTGGCTGCTCGAGCACGGAGCTGACGTGCTCACCGGCGACTCGTTCTTCCATCTCAACGCGCTCGGCGAGCAACCGCTGCCAGGACTCAACATGTGCGGGGCCGGCCGAGTTGTCTGCCTGATCGATCCCATCGGCGACGTGTACGCCTGCCCGTTCGTGATCCATGACGAGTTCAAGGCCGGTTCGGTGCGCGACGCAGGCGGATTCTCGGGCGTGTGGCGCAACAGCCATACGTTCCGGGAGCTGCGCCGCCCACAGAGTGCCGGCGCCTGTGCCTCGTGCGGACAGTTCGATGCCTGTCAGGGCGGATGCATGGCGGCCAAGTACTTCACCGGCCTGCCGCTCGACGGTCCGGATCCCGAATGCGTGAACGGCCACGGCGAACCGGCGCTGAAGGTGGCCGGGCCGCACCCGATCATGGCCGTGGATCACTCGCGTGCCGTACCCATCCTCCTGTCGCGGCGGTAGTGGTGATGTGGACGCTTCTGCTCCCGGCGGCCTACCTGCTGGGATGCTTCCCCAGCGCACAGTTGGTTGCCAGCGCCAGCGGCGTCGACATCACGAGGGCGGGATCTGGCAATCCGGGAGCGTCCAACGTGACGAGAGTGCTCGGATGGCGCAAAGGCGTGCTGGTGCTCGTACTCGACACCGCGAAAGGAGCGATCGCCGCAGG
>JACDHN010000058.1 GCA_013821025.1 Acidimicrobiia bacterium
GCCGTCAGGCCCCCGACCGTGGCGAGCCCGGCACGCCGAACGTGTCGCCGCTCGTCGGCGGTGGTCCGCTTCTTGCGTCGCCATCTCCGCGACTCGGGCATCCAGCCAGGATGCCGTGCAGGTCGCGATCTCATGCGCCGTCGATCGCTGCACCGCTCGTCTTCAGCAACCTTCAGCCTGCGGTGCTCGGTGTAGGGGTCGGACCGGAGCGCCCTGCTCGGCTTTCGCCGGGTGGGTTTCTCCGGTCCGCCCTCCGAACCGGACGTGCGACTTCCACCGCATCCGGCTCTCCATGTGTTCAGGCCGTTGGGGTGGCGGGTCCTGGTGTTGACGCGCTCGTCCATGGGGTCGGGATGGATGCGCCCGGTAGCGGTAGCGCTCGATGTTGACCTTGTAGGGCCGGAACATCTCGGTCCCGCCGTCGCTGATCCTCCATCCGGGGAGGTAGCGGCGGACCAGGGTGTGCATGTTCAGCCCGACGTGTCGTTTGCGGAGCCAGCCGACGATCCGCCAGAAGGCGAAGTGGTCGACGTAGTTGAAGGTCCGCGAGGACACGCCGTGACGGAAGTAGTTGCACCAGCCCCGCAGCGCCGGGTTGAGTCGGCGCAACAGGTCAGCGAGCGTTCGATGTCTCTTGCGGCGGGTGAGCGTCCGCACCTTGTCGACCACGGAGGCAAGCGCCTTCTTGGACGGGTAGGTGTAGATCGCGTGCTTGCCGGCTCGACCTCGCCAGCGTCGGCGCTGGATGCGCCACCCGAGGAAGTCGAACCCCTCGTCGATATGGCAGACCCTCGTCTTCGTTTCCGACAGGCGTAAGCCCATCGGGGCGAGCACCGAGCCGACCTCCGCCCAGAGCGCTTCGGCATCGTCGCGGGTGCCGTGCACCATGATCACGAAGTGATCCGCGTAGCGGACGAGCTTCATGACCGGGTGCCCGGCGCGACGACGCTTGGCGCGTGTCCATTCCGGTCCGAGCGCTTCCCACTTGGATGCGAAATGCTCGTCCAGCACGGACAAGGCGATGTTGGCCAGCAGCGGCGAGAGGATCCCGCCCTGGGGTGTGCCGGTGGTCGTCTCGCGGTTGAGGCCCTCTTCGGAGAGGACCCCCGCCTTGAGGAACGCGTCGCCGGTGACCGCGCGATTCTCGGAGCGATTGCCGATCGGATCGGGTGCCGCGAACTGTGAGTGAGGCGGCCGATATCCGCCCGGCGAACTCACAGTTCAAGACGACGGATGCGACCGTTATCCAAGCGGGCGACATCTGCCCGGAGGACTCACAGTTCGAGCGCGGGAGGTCGTGGGGTGGTCCATTGTGCGGTGGTGGTCGCGGCGCGTAGCATGCGGCGCCGAGGGCGGCACGGATGTGACCACCGCCACCACAGCCGGGCGAAGAGGGGGACACAGATGGCCGTATCACCGATCGCCACGTTGGCCGCCGTCGGGGACCTCTCGGGCAACTGGTCGTGGACGGTGTGGCTGCTGGTCCCGGCGATCGTGCTGCTGGGCCTCATCACTGCCCTGTGCGTCGGACCCCACGGGGAGCCGCCCCGCGCCGAGCGGGGCACCAGGGGCGTGAGCCAGTACCTCGAACGACATGCACTCCAGGAGGAAGATCGATGATCCGTCGACCCATGACACGCCAATTGCTGCCGTTGCTACTGCCGATGGCGCTGATCGCGGCGTCGTGCGGTCAGAAGTCCGGCGTCGCCGGCACGGAGGAGGTGGCGCCGTCTGAGCAGCCCGGTTCCGAACAGCCAGGCGGCACGCAGGCTCCTGCCATCACCGCCGGTGGCGGTGGCGGTGGCGGTGGTGGCGGCGGCGGAGGCGGCGGCAGCACGACTCCATCCGGCAGCACCGCCCCCGGCAGCACGGCTCCGGGCGGGACGACGCCGCCCGGCTCGACAACGCCGGACACCGGTGGTGGCGGTACGACGCCGGCGCCGGCGGCCGTGTTCGAGCCGCAGGACAACGACGCCGAGGGTTTCACCGACGACAAGATCGTGATCGGCATCCATGCCCCAGTGACGGGGGCCTCGCCGATCCCCCAGGAGTCCTTCGACATCGGCAAGGACATCTACTGGGAGTTCCTCCACGACACGGCCCCCGACCGGCTGTTCGGACGCCAGGTGGAGGTGGTGTTCCGCGACGACGAGTTCAACCCCCAGCACGCCGTGCAGGTGTGCCGGGAGATGGTGGAGGAGGAAGGGGCCTTCCTGCTGGTCGGCGGCGGTGGCGCCGACCAGATCACGGCGTGCGCCCAGTACGCCGCCGAGAACGGCATCCCCTACCTGTCTGCCGGCGTCAACGAGGAGGGTCTCGGGGACCTGGAAACGTACTTTGCCACCACGATGACGTACGCCGAGCAGGCGCCGCTGATCATCGCCCGCCTACAAGAGGAGGGTTTCACGGAGGCGGCGCTCGTCGTGGCCGACACGCCGTCGTTCGAGGACGCCTTCCAGGCGTTCAAGGCTTCTGCCGAAGAAGCCGATTTCGGAATCGTCTACGAGAACCGGATCAACAAGAACGCCTCTCCGACCGAGTCGGCCACCGTGGCCCAGGAGCTGAAGGGCTCCGGCGCCGAGGCCGTGATTCTGTTGGCCTCGCCCGTCGTGTACGTGCTCGGGCTGGCGTCGGGGGCGGCCAACCAGAGCTACGACCCACGCTGGATCGGGCCGGGCATCACCAGCGGCCTCAACGCCGTCACCACCTTCGGCTGCCCGGCGGTTGGCAACGGTGAGTTCTTCTCGCCGGTGCCGGCACTCGACATCATCGACGACCTCGATCCCGACTTCACGAAGGCCTATCCCAAGTATGCCGGAGGTGCAAAGGCCGACGACATCGGCCTGCAGCTGTGGTCGCTGAACAAGGTCATCGCCCAGATGCTCGAGGCCACCGGCGAGGAGCTCGGGCGAGCTGCGTTCATGAACACGCTCGTCGGCACGGCGGGTTTCGACAACGGCATCTACCCGCCCGTGCAGTTCACCGCCGACGATCACTTCGGCGGCACCGGTGCCCACCTGCTCGAGGCGAACTGCGAGGAGAAGGTCTACGTCACCGCTGAAGCGTTCGTCCCGGCGGTCTGACCTCGTGCTCGACGTTCTCCGAGCCCGAGCGGACTGGATCGTCGGTCTGGCGCTGGCCGTCGCGCTGGCCGTGCTGCTGATTGCCACCGGCGAGGAGAAGGCGCTGGTGATCGGCACCACCACCGGCTCTGCGTACGGCATGGTGGCGCTGGGCCTGGTGCTGGTGTACAAGTCGAGCGGCGTGTTCAACTTCGCCCAGGGCGAGTTCGGCACCGTCGCCTTGTACGCGCTGTACATGCTCGACTTCGAGGTGAACTACTGGCTGGCGCTGCTCGGGGCGGTCGTCGTGGCCGCGATGATGGGGTTCCTCACCGAGCGAATCGTCGTGCGGCCGCTGTTCGAGGCCCCACGCGTGATCCTGCTGGTGGCCACGGCCGGCGTCGCCCTGCTCGCCATCGGCGTGCAGATCTGGTTCGGTGACGCTCAGGGCAAACCGATCGCCAAGGGCTTCGACCGCGTCGACCGGGTCAAGGTCTTCGGCGTCCAGGTGCCCGACCAGCAGCTGTGGCTGATCGCCATGCTGGCAGTGCTGGCGATCGTGCTGGGATTGTTCTTCACGAGGACGAACCTCGGCCTGGCCATCGTCGGGGCCAGCCAGGAGCCCACCGCCACCGAGCTGGTGGGCATCAGCGTCCGGCGATTGTCGAGTTTCGTCTGGGTGGTGGCGGCGGTGCTCGGCGCCTTCGCGGCGTTGATCGCCGTGCCGAACGGCGGAAGCTTCGCTCCGGGGATCATGACGACGAGCTTCCTGATCCCGGCGTTCACAGCCGCTGTGCTGGGCGGGATGACGAGCCTCCCAGGCGCCTTCCTCGGCGGCGTGCTGATCGGCATCGTGCAATCGGTCGCCACGACCGCCCCTCTGTTCGAGGACATACCGGGCACCAAGGAAACGCTGGTCGTGTTCGTGGTGCTGTTGGTGGTGCTGGTGATCAGACCCCAGGGCCTGCTCGGCAAGGGATCGGCATGACCGCCGTGACGGCAACCGAGGTGTCCGACGAGGAGCGCGGCAACAGCCAGATGCGGCCCGCAGGTGGCGGTCGGTTCCGGCCGTCGCCGATCGGCTGGCTGGCGCGGGCCGTGATCTGGGCTGGCGTCGCCTACCTCGTGCTCGTCGTCCCACTTGGGCAGTCGCCCACGGACGTCCAGCAGTTCACCAGAGGCGTTTGCTATGCCGTCGTGGCGCTGTCGCTGAACGTGATGCTCGGCTACGTCGGCCAGATCTCGCTCGGACACCAGGCGTTCGTCGGCGTCGGTGCGTTCACGTCGGCGTACATGGTGACGACACAGGGCCAGTCGTTCTGGATGGCTGTCTTCGTGGCCGCCGCTGTCGGCGGCGCCCAGGCACTCGTGCTCGGCGCCGTGTCGCTGCGCATCCGCGGCTTGTACTTCGCGCTGATCACGTTGTCGTACGGCCTCGTCGCCCAGGACAACATCTTCGAGATCCAGGAGCTCACGGGCGGCGGTGCCGGCCAGCAGGCGCCAAAGCCGCAGTGGTTCGAGACCGAGTGGCGCTATTACTACCTGTGCCTCGCCTTCCTCGCCATCGTGCTGTACGTCGACTGGCGGATGATGCGCACCAAGTCGGGGCGGGCGCTGCTAGCGCTCAGGGAGAACCCCCGTGTCGCCTCGACGTTCGGCATCAACGTACGGCTGGCGACGCTGTTCGCCTTCGTCGTGTCGGGTGTGTTCGCCGGGCTTGCCGGTGCACTCATCGCCCACAACGACACACAGGTGTCGGTCGACGTGTGGAACTTCAACCTGGCGCTGGTATTCGTGATCATGACCGTGGTCGGGGGCCTGCGCAGCCGCTGGGGATTGGTGATCGGTGGGGCCTTCTTCGCCCTACTGCCATACCTGATCGAGAAGATTCCTGGTTTTGACGAACTGCTCGCCGACATCCCTTGGGTCCCACGTGTCCTGACGCCCGAGATCGCCCCGCTCGTGATCGGGCCGCTGCTGCTGCTGATCAACCTGATCCAGTTCCCAGGCGGCATCGGCCAGCAGCTGCGGCCGATAACCCGTTGGCTCGGCGGCCATCGCTTCGACATCCACGACAAGGGCCCGAAGGAGGTGCAGATCACCGATGTCCGTGCTTGAGGCGAACCACGTGTCGATCCGGTTCGGTGGCGTGCAGGCGTGCCGCGAGGTGAGCGTGGCCGTCGGCGAGTTCGAGATCGTCGGTGTGATCGGGCCCAACGGCGCCGGCAAGACCACGCTGTTCAACCTGATCACCGGTTTCTTCGCACCTGACGCCGGGACCATCTTCTACAAGGGGCGCGACGTGACGTCGATGGCCGTGCACGATCGGGCAGCCCTCGGGCTTGGGCGCACGTTCCAGAACGTGGGCCTCGTCAAAGGGGCAACCGTTGCCGAGAACCTCGTTACGGCCCAGCATCTGCAGGCCGACTACGGCACGGTGTCGGGGATGCTCGGCAGCCGCCCGTCGATCGCCACCGAGCGCAGGCTTCGCGCCAAGGCCGACGCCCTTGCCGGCGTCCTTGGGCTCGGTGACCTGATCGACACCCAAGTCCAGGGGCTGCCCTACGGCACGCTCAAGCGGGTGGAGATCGCCACCGTGCTCGCCACGGATCCCGACGTGCTGCTGCTCGACGAGCCGTCGTCGGGCATGGGCCCAGAGGAGGCCCACCAACTCGGCGACACGCTGCTCGACCTGCGCAAGACGTTCGGGCTGTCGATCGTGATGATCGAGCACCATGTGCCCCTCGTCGTACGGGTGTGCGACTACGTCTATTGTCTCGACTTCGGGCAGCTACTCACGGAGGGCCCACCCCTCGACGTGCGCAACCATCCACAGGTGGTCGCCGCCTACCTCGGCGAGGACCCTGATCCGGCAGCAGTCGCCCTCGAGCACCAGCTCGACTCCCTCGTGGAAGGCAACTGATGGCGCTGCTCGAAATCGAAGAACTGCGAGTCGGCTACGGGTTTCCGGTGCTGATGGGCATCAGCTTCGAGGTCGAGGAAGGTGAGACGGCGGTGCTGTTCGGTCTGAATGGCGCCGGCAAGACCACCACCGTGGCCAGCATCGCCGGCCTGCTGAAGCCCGATTCCGGGGTGATCCGCTTCGACGGCGAAGACGTCGCCGGCCGCCCCCCGACGAAGCTCGTCAGCAAGGGCATCTCGCTGGTGCCAGAGGGGCGGCGCGTGTTCCCGGCGCTCAGCGTCGGCAACAACCTGCGCCTCGGCGCATGGTCCCGTCGGCGCCATCGCAACGAGATCGACGAGCGTCGCCAGCTCGTGTTCGACTACTTCCCCCGCCTCGCCGAGCGGGCCGACCAGGCCGCCGGAACGCTGTCGGGCGGCGAGCAACAGATGCTCGCCATCGGCAGGGCCCTGATGTGCAAGCCGCGGCTGTTGCTCATCGACGAAGCCTCGCTCGGCCTCAGCCCGGCGCTGGCAAAGACCGTGTTCCAGGTGGTGAAGCGCATCAACGAAGATGGTGTCACCGTCGTCATCGTCGAACAGAACGTGGGCGTGCTGCCATACGCCGACCGGGCGCTCATCATGGAGAAAGGCACGCTGATCTTCTCGGGAGTCGGCGACGAGATCCAGCACGCCAACCTGCGCGAGACGTACCTCGGTGGCGACCACTAGTGACAGCGTTCCCCGGCCACGCAGGCCGTTGTTGGCCGCTCCCTCGCTGGCGCTCGGTCGCTCGCACCGGCGAGATGGTGCACGAAATGTTTACGAACCGACACGACCGGAGGAATAACCCATGAACCGATTCGCCAAGCTCGGCGGGCTGCTCGGCATCGCCTACTGCATCGCCGGATTCGTCCTCGTCTTCCTCGGATGGAACGGCGCGGCGTCGAACGACAGCGCATCGGCGCAGTTCCCGTACCTGATCTCGGGCGGCATCGCCGGGCTCGGCCTCGTCGTGGTAGGTGCGGCGCTGATCGTGGCGCACAGCCTGCGCACCGACAGAGTCGAGTTGCGCGGCAGCATCGACGACCTTCGCAGTGCCATCGAGCACATGAGCGCGTCGGCGGGCACCGCCGTGGCCAGCACCGGCTCGTCGGCTGGGGCGAATCGCCTGGCCGGCACCGACAACGTGGAGGGCGACGTGGTGCTTGCCGGCGCCGAGAGCTACCACCGCACGACCTGTTCACTCGTCGCCGACCAGTCAGACGTCGTTGCGATGCCACTCGAGGAGGCCGCAGCGAGCGGCCGCGCGGCGTGCCGGGTGTGCAACCCCGGCGGCGACGCCTGAAGACGCCGCCCGAGGGCATGGGCGCCGATCCCCTCGCCGACGAGCTGCGTGAGGCGCTCGGTCCGGAGCACGTGCTCGTCGACCGTGACGTCGTCGCCGGCTACGAGACCGATTGGACCGGTCGCTGGACGGGCACAGCGCGGTTCGTGGTGCGGCCGGGTTCTACGTCTGAGGTGTCGCGTGTCATGGCCGCGTGCGGCGAGCGCGGCGTGCCTGTCGTCGTGCAGGGCGGCAACACGGGGCTCGTCGGCGGCAGCGTGCCTCGCCCCGGCTCGTCGTGGCGTGAGGCTGCGGTGGTGCTCTCGGCGCTGCGCCTCAGCGAGCTCGGCGAAGTCGACGCCGGGGCCATGCAGGTGACCGCCGGGTCCGGCGTGACGTTGGCCGCCTGGCGAGGTCATGCCCGCCATGCCGATCTCGACACACCCGTCGACTTTGCCAGCCGTGACTCGGCGACCGTCGGTGGGGCGATCGCCACCAACGCCGGCGGATCCCGTGTCGTTCGCTTCGGCACCATGCGGTCCCAGGTAGCCGGCATCGAGGCGGTGCTCGCCGACGGTTCGGTCATCGGCTCGCTGGCGGGCCTTCCGAAGGAGACCGTTGGTCTGCACTGGCCGTCCGTGCTGGCCGGTAGCGAAGGCACGCTCGGTGTGATCACGGCGGCCCGGCTCCGGCTGGCGCCGTGGTTCCGTCAGGTGGCCACGGCGATGGTCGCCACGGCCGATATCGACGCCGCTGTCTCGCTGCTGGCACGACTACGCGGCGAGCTGACCTGCCTCGACTCGATCGAGATCGTCCTGCCGGAGGCGCTGGAACTGGTTGCCGCCCATCTCAGCGCCACACCGCCCGTCAGCGGCGGCGGTGCATACGTGCTCGTGGAGTGCGCCGACCATCGAGACCCCGTCGACGAGCTGGTCGCCGTGCTCGACGGGAGCGACGAGGTGTTGGACTCGGCGATGTCGACGGATGGCCCGGGACGGAATCGCCTGATCCAGTTCCGTGATCGCATCACCGAGTCGATCGCCGCCAGCGGTGTCCCGCTCAAGCTCGATGTCGCCGTGCCACCCGCCGCACTCGGCGAGCTCGTGCACGCGGCCCGGCGGACGGTGGACGGCGTCGGCGGGCGCCTGATCGCCTTCGGGCACCTAGCCGAAGGCAACATGCACCTCAACGTGCTGGAGCCCGGCAACATCGGCCGCATCACCGAGTCCGTGCTCGCAACGGCCAGCCGGCTGGGCGGCACGATCTCGGCCGAGCATGGAATCGGCCTGGCCAAGACCCCGTGGCTGCATCTCGCCCGATCGTCGGCCGAGCTCTCGGCAGCCGCCGCCGTGCGCTCGGCGCTCGATCCCCGTGGCATCCTCAACCCCGGCGTGCTGGCTCCGCTCTGATGGCGGGCTCGTCGTCCGCTTCGTTTCCTCGTCGCGAATGACCTCGGACGCCACGGCCGCCGAGCGGGTCCTGACCACCCGACACCTCAACCGGGCGCTGTTTGCCCGCCAGGGACTACTCGAGCCGTTCCGCTCACCGTTGCCGAGGCTGCGGTCGGGGCATCATCTACGGCTCAGGTCCCGGGTTCGAAGCCGAGATCGGCGGCCGTCAGCAATGGGCGGTAGGCGATGCCCGCAGCCTCGGCCATCGCTGCGCACGTGCCACCCCTGTCGACGATCACGAGGATCAGGATTGGGTCGGCTCCGAACGTCCGGACCACATCGACCGCATCCATGAGCGACGTGCCGCGGGTGACGGTGTCCTCGGTGATGATCACGCGATCGTTCGGCTCCAATGCGCCCGCTATCCGTCCTGTGATCCCATGATCTTTTGCCTCCTTGCGAACGCTGAAGCTACGCAATGACCGGCCTCGTTCTGCGGCAATCGCCGCAATTCCGAACGCCGCGGCGTCGGCTCCCATCGTCAGTCCGCCGATCGCCGTCGCTTCGTGGGGGATGACCTCCAGTGCGGCGTCTGCAAGCGCCAATATGCCGTCCGGACGGCAGGCCGTTTGCTTGGTGTCGAGGAACCAGTTGCTTTCGACGCCGGATTTCAGGGTGAACCGACCGCTCTCGAGGGAGTGGGCGAGCACATGTTCACGGAGCCGAACTCGTGCCGGGCTGAGTGCTTCTACCATCGATGACCCAATGTAGTGGGCGTGACCGTTAGTGGGTGACGTCCGTCATCTGGGCTTTGACTCATTGACGTTCAGTGCCATACTGGCGACCATGGCAACAAGACGAGGCCCCAAGAGCCCGATGACCGACGAGCACAAAGCAGCGCTTGCGCAAGGTCGGTCTGAAGGCCGTATCGTCAAAGAGTACCTAGAGGCGCTGCGCTCCAAGCGACCGAAGCGCGGACGCAAACGGACTCCGGCATCTATCGACCGGCGTCTCAACACCATCGATAGATCGCTGGCCGATGCGAATCCGTTGTCGGAGTTGAAGCTCATCCAAGAGCGTAGGAACCTTCAACGGGAGCGAGACGCCTTGGCCGGCAGTGTCGACCTCGGTGCCGTCGAGGAACGCTTCGTCGACGTCGCCAAGGGCTACAGCCAGCGCCAGGGCATCTCCTATGCGGCATGGCGCGAGGTGGGCGTCGAGCCCCAGGTGCTGATCAAAGCGGGGATCAGCCGCTCGTCATGACGGCTGGGCGTCGAGCGATCCGGTAAGTCGGTCCAGCTCGGCGAACACCCGGTCACGATGCTCGATGGATCGCGCCAGATCGAAGGCGCTATCAAGCGCCGCGTCGTCGACGGGGTTTTCGCCCAGTTCCTGCTCCAACACCTCACGGAACGGACGCCCGTCGGTTCCGGCAGTCAATGCCGCCCGCTGCACGATCTGGTAGGCGTCGTCACGCCGTAGACCAGCGTGCACGAGCGCCAGCAACACCGCCTGTGAGAACACAAGCCCGTTATTAGCGTCGAGATTGGCCTTCATCCGCTCAACAGA
>JACDHN010000279.1 GCA_013821025.1 Acidimicrobiia bacterium
CGCCGCGGTAGTTCGACCAGTTCACGCGGGCACTCATGGTTCCAGCGACGTGGCGCAGGGACGCCTGGTCAGGCCTCGGAACACCGGACGAACTTCACGGCGCAAGCATATCCATGGCCGTCGGGCGACAACCGTCGCCAGCGTCGTGCGACACACTCATGGGATGATCGAAGCTGCGTCACCAGAGTTGGAACCGATGCCTGAGGACTGGGGGCGGGCGCTCGCCGTGGTCGCCCATCCGGACGACATGGAGTACGGCGCCTCGTCGGCCGTCGCCGGCTGGACCGACGCCGGCAAGGACGTCGTCTACCTCCTCGTCACGAGGGGGGAGGCGGGCATCGACGGGATGGAGCCGGCCGAGGCTGCCGCGTTGCGCGGTGACGAGCAGCGCGCCGCCTGCGATGCCGTCGGCGTCCGAACGCTCGAGTTCCTCGACCATCCCGACGGCACCGTGGAGTACGGTTTGGCGCTGCGCCGCGACATCGCCACCGCCATCCGCCGGCATCGACCGGACCTGGTGATCACGCTCAACCACCGCGAGACGTTCGGGCCTGGGGCGCTCAACATGGCCGACCACCGTGTCGTCGGCCAGGCGACCATCGATGCCGTGCGCGATGCCGCCAATCGCTGGGTGTTCAGCGACGCCGGCGAGGCCTGGCACGGCGTGCGATGGGTGGCTGTCTCGGGTTCACCCCAGCCAACGCACGCCGTCGACATCGCCGACACGTTCGACCGCGGCGTGGAGTCACTGCTCGCCCACCGCGTCTACCTGGAGGGTCTCGGTGGCGGTCCCATGGCCGACCCCGCCGCGTTCCTCCGCTCGATGGCCACCGGCACCGGCGAACGAGCCGGCGGCGGGCTGGCAACGGCGTTCGAACTTTTCCCGATGTAAATGCGAGTTCAGTGATCGCCGTGGAGGTCGACGAGCTGGCGGCCGATGCGGCCGAGCTCGTGGCGCACCTCGTCGGGGCTGATCACCTCGAGGTAGCGGCCCCATCCGGCGAGTTGCTGGGCGATCGCTTCAGCGGAGTTGGCGCCGATCTCCACCTCCACGCGTCCGTCGGCGCCCGGATCGCCGGTCACCGTCACCCCGGTGCCGAACTGGCCGCGCAGCCCTGGCACGGCGACGGCCGGGATCAGCACCCTCGCCCGGAACGACGTGCGCAGCTCCTCGATGGTCGACACCACCGACTGCCACGTCGCCTCGAGGTCGAAGTCGGCCGGTCGTTCGACAGGATCGTCGGTCAGCGTGACCGACCGCACGCGCCCGAGGCGGAACGTTCGCATACCTGCTTCGGTGCCGGCGATCAGGTACCAGACGGTGCCCTTCTCCACGAGACCGAGCGGGTGCACGGTGCGCTGGGTCTCGCTGCGTGTGCGATCGATGTAGCCGAGGCGCACCTGCACGCCGTCGATGACGGCCTGCTGCAGCACGTCGAGGTGAGCAGGCGGTGCCCAACTGGTCGTGCCCCAGCGCGCCGGGTCGAGCTTGATGGCCGCCGCCGCCGCCCGAGCCTCGGCGCGAAACGTCTCGGGCAGCGCCTGCACCAGCTTGCGCAGCGCCGTCTTCGCTTCCGGCGTCACATGCGACGAGGGCCCCGCCAGCAGGAACAGCGTGCGGGCCTCGGCCGCGGTGAGGCCGCTGAGATCCGTGCGGGCGCCGCCAACGAGCGACCAACCGCCACCTTTGCCGGCCTGCGAGTAGACGGGGATCCCGGCCATTGCCAGCGCCTCGAGGTCCCGGCGAGCCGTCTTGACAGAGATCTCCAGCTCTTCGGCGAGCTCGGCCGCAGTCACGCGCCCTTTCGCTTGGAGCACCAGCAGCGTTGCGACAAGTCGATCAGCTCTCACAGTGAGATTATCTCATGGAAAGTGGTCAGGGGATGACCACTTTGTGGTTCATGATCGACGTATGAGCAACGTGACATTCCTCGAGCCGACCGCGATGCGGTTCGTACCGACCACACACGAAGGAGGGTCCATGGACTCCGCAATCGAGGCCCGTGGCCTCACCAAGCGCTTCGGCGACACCGTGGCGCTGGACGGTCTCGACCTCGACGCCCCGTCCGGCAAGGTCACCGCCGTCCTCGGCCCGAACGGAGCAGGCAAGACCACCCTCGTACGGTCGGTGGCCACATTGCTGCGCCCCGACTCGGGCGAGCTGTCGGTAGAGGGGATCGACGCCGTGCGCCATCCCCAGCGGGTTCGCCGGGCGATCGGTCTGGCCGGGCAGTACGCCGCAGTCGAGCCTGCACTGACGGGGCGCGAGAACCTGGTGATGGTGGCCCGGCTGTTCGGGCATCGTCGGAGCGCGGCGCGGACGGCGGCCGACGCGGTGCTCGCCCAGATCGGGCTCACCGACGCCGCCGACCGGCTCGTGCGCGAGTACTCGGGCGGCATGCGACGACGGCTCGACCTCGGAGCCAGCCTGGTCGGGGTTCCGCGGCTGCTGCTGCTCGACGAGCCGACGACAGGTCTCGACCCACGCAGCCGCATCGAGCTGTGGAACGCCATCCGCGACCTGGTGGCGTCCGGCACAGATGTGCTGCTGACCACGCAGTACCTCGACGAGGCCGATCAGCTCGCCGATCATGTCGTGATCGTCGATCACGGGCGCACGATCGCTACGGGAACGCCAAACGAGCTCAAAGGGCGAGCGGGACAGGACATGATCGAGATCCGGGTGCGCGACGCCGCCGACCTGGCAGCGGCCAGCGAGGTGCTGGCGCCGCTCGGGACCGAGGCACCGCGCGTCGACGTACCCGCCAGGCGCGTCGCCGTGCCGGTCGCCGACGGCACCGGTCGTCTACCCGATGCCGTGCGCGTGCTCGCCGAGCAACGGATCGCCATCGACGACGTGGGGCTGCGGCGCCCGACGCTCGACGAGGTGTTCCTCGCACTCACCGGTCGCCCTTCGAGCGACCTCGACGCATCAACCGACCCCGACAACCCGTCGTCCAGCGACGCCGCCTGACAGGAGCACCACGATGACCACCACCTTTCCCACCAATGTCACCACGACCACCAGCGGCGCCGGGCATCCGACCCGGGACGCCGGCGTCGCAGCGACCTCCTTCACCTTCGCCGGGCGCACGTTGCGTCAGTTCTGGCGGACCCCCGACCTGATCGTCGTCGGTGGGCTCACCTCGGCGATGTTCCTGCTGATCTTCCGCTATGTGTTCGGCGGCGCGATCGGCACCGGTGACATCGCCTACGTCGACTTCCTGATCCCCGGCCTCGCTGCTGCGGGGGCGATGTTCTCGGGCGCCGGCGGCGCCGTCGGCGTGGCGACCGACGATGCCTCGGGTCTGTACGACCGAGTCCGATCGTTGCCGGTGCCGCGCTTCGCAGTGTTGCTCGGACGGTCACTGGCCGACACGGCACTGCTGGCCTGGGGACTTGTCATCACCGTCGGCCTCGGTTTCGCAACGGGGTTCAGGATCCACGGATCGCTGCTCGAGGCGGTGGCCGCGGTTGGACTGTGCCTCGTGTATGGAGCGGCGTTCACCTGGCCGTTCATCTACATGGGCCTGAGCGCCGGATCGGCCCAGGCGGCGCAAGGCCTGTCGTTCCTGGCCTTCCCGTTCGTGTTCGTGTCGAGCGCCTACGTGCCCGTGGAGTCGATGCCGGGATGGATGCAGCCGATCGCCGAGCACCAGCCGATCACCCCGATGGTCGGCTCGGTGAGGGCGTTGGTACTCGGTGACGAAGCCGGAGCGGCGCTCGGTCACAGCGCCGGGTGGTTCGCTCTCCGCGGACTCGCCTGGTCGATCCTGATCGTCGCCGTCTTCCTCCCGCTGGCGACCAGACGGTTCGCCCGCCGCTGATCCGCAGTCAGGGCGCGATCCGCAGCCCGAAGAGCTGCTCGAAGCGACGGTAGTAATCGTCGTCGTCCTCGATGGCACCGAGCGCCACCCAGTCGTCGTCGGTCATCGATGCCCGGCCTTCCACCAGCTGTCGCCCGCCCCAGCTCACGGCGTAACGCAGTTGGGGATCGTCCGTGGTGATGGCGTGGTGGATCAGCTCGGCCACCTCCACCGGATTGGTCGCCGCGGCGAGCCCAGCGGCATAGAACTGGAACAT
>JACDHN010000280.1 GCA_013821025.1 Acidimicrobiia bacterium
TCGGATCCCGTGTCGGATCTCGGTTGGCGGCCGCACGCCGGCCGCTTGACACCAGATAGTACGTCGGGCCAGAGTTAAGATGAACATCCGAAATAAATCATTTGGGGCCATCGAGTGCCTAGGGGAGGCGTGATGGGAACATTGCAGAACTGTCGGACGGGTCACGGACGTCGTCGGTGGATCGCGGCGGGTACCGCGCTGGCGCTCATGGCAGCGTCGTGCGGCGATGGCGACAACGACTCCAGCGATCCGACGTCGGGGGTGACTCAGACCGGCGGCGACACTACGCCCGACGCCACCACCGGCGGCACGCCCGGAGCCACTACGCCCGGAGCGACCACGCCCGCCACCGAAGGCGGTGACGACGGCGGCGACGCCCGTGACCTGATCATCGCCCGCGACATGGACCTGACGACGCTCGATCCCCAGCGCGTCTACTGCGACACCTGCCAGATCTACATGACCGCGATCTACGAGACGCTCATCGGCGTCGACCCCGGCGACATCACCAAGCTCGTTCCCCGGCTGGCCGAGACGTACGAGGCCAACGCCGACAACACCGAGTTCACGTTCACGCTCAAGCCCGACGCCACGTTCGCCGACGGATCGCCAGTCACGTCCGCCGACGTCAAGTTCTCGTGGGAGCGGCTGGCCGGTCTCGAGGGCTCGGCCTCGTACCTGATGTCCGGGTTCAGCGCCATCGAGACGCCGGACGAGCAGACGGTCAAGGTGACGTTCGATGCGCCGAACTCGGCGTTCATGAACATCGTCAGCGCCCCGTACATGGGCATCGTCAACGCCAAGATGGCCGAGGCCAACGGGGCAACGGCCGACGCCGACGATTCCGCCGAGCAGTGGTTCCTGGAGAACTCGGCCGGCAGCGGCCCGTTCATGCTCGACTCCTACGCAGAGGGCGACCAGCTGGTGCTGGCCCGCAACGACCAATACTGGGGCGATCCCACCCCGTTCCCGAGCGTCACCCTCAAGCAGGTCAAGGATGCCACCACCCAGCTGCAGCAGCTGCAGCAGGGCGACGTCGACATCGCCATGCAGATCAGCTTCGACTCCGTCGGCCAGCTGGAAGGCACAGAAGGCGTGACCACCGAGCTGGTCGACTCGTTCAACTACGTCTACCTGGCGCTCGGCCCAGGCGCAGCCGGCGGAGAGGACCTGAGCGACCCGTTGGTGCGGGAAGCGATCAAGAAGGCGCTCGACTACGAGGGGATCCTCGACACGACCGTCGCCGGTAACGGCAAGCTGCAGGCGTCGCCGATCCCCAACGGCTTCGAGGGCAGCGAAGGGCTGCCGCTGCCGGAGCAGGACGTCGACGGCGCCAAGGCACTGCTCGAGCAGGCCGGCGTCGATGGCCTCTCCCTCAACGCCACCTATCCGACGATCAACGTCTACGGCGTCGACTTCGACACGATGATGGCCAAGGTGCAACAGGACCTGTCCGAGATCGGCGTCGAGCTGCAGCTGGAGCCGGTCGAGATCGCCCAGTGGGCAGAGCTCGTCGAGTCGGACGGCATCCCCGTCACGGCCGTGTACTTCGCTCCCGACCACATCGACTCCAGCCAGTACGTGCAGTACTTCGGCCTGATCGAGGATTCTTCGTGGCTCGGCCGATCCCGCGCCGAGCCGAACCCCGAGGAGCAGCAGCTGTTCGCCGACGCCCTCGCCGCTTCTGGTCAGGAGAAGACCGACCTGTACAACCAGCTCGGCCAGGCGATGATCGACGACCTGATCATCCTGCCGCTCGTCAACCCGGGCCTGGTGCTGGCATCGGCCAGCGACATCACCGGCGTGCGCTACAGCGCCTGCTGCAACCTCGAGCTTGGCGGGCTCGGCATCGGCTGAGCCCGGCCGCGCCACACGCCCGAGCGGCGACCATCATGGGGAACTTCATCATGAAGCGGCTGGCGATCACGCCGCTGCTGTTGCTCGGGATCGTCACCATCGCCTTCATCGTGGCGCGGTTGATCCCCGCCGACCCGCTGGCGGCGATCGTCGGCGAGCGGCAGTTGAACAACGACGCCGTCGTGGCGGCCGCCAAGGCACGTTGGGGCCTCGACGGCGGCATCCCCGAGCAGTACTTCACATACCTGGGCAACCTGGTGACCGGGGATCTCGGCACATCGTTCCGCACCAAGCAGTCCGTCTCATCGGACCTGTGGGAGCGGCTGCCGGCGACGGCCGAACTGGCCCTCGGCGCCATGGTCGTCGGTGGTGCCGGCGGCATCGCCCTCGGGATCACAGCCGCCCGCCACCAGAATCGACCGGTCGACCACGTCTCCCGACTGGTCGCCTTGGTCGGTTCGTCGCTGCCGGTCTTCTGGCTGGGGCTGATCATGCTGTACGTGCTCTACGCCCGCCTCGGCTGGTTCCCTGGGCCCGGACGGCTGCCGTCACGCACCGACGCCCCACCGCACTTGACCGGCATGTACACCATCGATGCGTTGATCGCCGGTGACTTTGGCCTGGCCTGGCGTTGCCTGCGCCAGTTGATGCTGCCGGCGTTCGTCCTCGGCTGGAGCCTGATGGGCATCGTGTCGCGCCTGGTGCGGGCGGCGATGCTCGACGAGCTGCACGCCGACTACGTGCGCACGGCCCGCGCCAAGGGGCTCGGCGAAGGGGTGGTGATGCGCAGCCACGTGCTGCGCAACGCGCTCACGCCGGTGATCACGATCATGGGTCTGTCGCTCGGCGTGCTGCTCACCAGCGCCGTGCTGACCGAGACGGTGTTCTCATGGAACGGCATCGGGTCGTACGCCGTCGAGGCGACCAAACGGCTCGACTATCCCGCCATCAACGGGGTATGCATCATCGGCGGCGTGATCTTCCTGCTCAGCAGCCTCTTCGCCGACGTGCTCTACGCAGCTGTCGACCCGAAGATCAGGTACACGTGAGCGGCGGGCTGCACCGATGAGCGTCGCCGTCGAGGCCCTCGATGTCGAACGGATCGCCGAGACGGACGTCGCCGGCCGGGCCGCCGCCTGGAAAGCAGCGCTGCGCAAGTGGCCGATCGCCCTCGGTGCCGGCGTCATCGTGCTGTGGGTGCTGATCGCACTCACCGTCCCGCTGTGGTCGCCGTCCGGACCGAGGCAGAGCGTCGGGCCGCGGCTGCAATCGCCGACCGCCGCCCACTGGCTCGGCACCGACGCCGTCGGTCGCGACGTGCTGGTGCGCACGCTGCACGGCGCCCGCGACTCGCTCCCCACCGCCGCAGCGGTCATCGTGCTGACAGTCGTCATCGGCTCGGCGCTCGGTGCCATCGCCGGCTTCCGTGGCGGCCTGGTCGAAAGCATCGTGATGCGGATCAGCGACGTCGTGCTGGCGTTTCCTCCGATCTTCCTCGCCATGGCGGTCGCCGCCGCACTTGGTCCAGGGCTGCGCAACACGGTGATCGCGCTGGTGCTGGTGTGGTGGCCGATCTATGCCCGGCTGCTGCGCGGCCAGGTGCTGACCATCAAGAACCGCGAGCACGTCGAGGCGGCCGTCGCCGTCGGCGTGCCCAGGGGGCGGATCCTGCGCAGGCACGTGCTGCCGCTGGCCGTCACGCCGGTGCTGATCAACGCCACGATGGACTTCGGCCAGGTGGTGATCCTCACCGCTTCGCTGAGCTTCCTCGGTCTCGGCGCCACGCCGCCATCGCCCGAGTGGGGGCTGGCGATCGACGACGGAACGCGGAACTTCTACCAGTGGTGGATCTCACTCGGACCCGGCCTCGCCATCTTGAGCCTCGTCCTGGCCGCCAACTTCCTCGGTGACGGCCTTCGCGACCACTTCGACGTCAAGGCCCACGGCTGATGGGGAGCCATTCATGACGCGGCCGCCGAAGCGCCTGGAGGCGCCGGCGTGCCGAACCGGGTCTCTACCTCAGAACGACGCGGCCCGATGACAGAGCCATTGCTCGCCATCCGCGACCTGCACGTGCGGTTCGGCGGCCAGGGTGGGCGGGAACTGCTCGCCGTGCGAGGTGTCGACCTCGACGTCGCCGCCGGCGAGGTGGTCGCCGTCGTGGGGGAGTCGGGTTCCGGCAAGAGCGTCACCATGCTGGCGCTGCTCGGCCTGCTCGGGC
>JACDHN010000059.1 GCA_013821025.1 Acidimicrobiia bacterium
GGTGAGGTAGTAGAGCGTGGTGCCGAAGATGCGCGACATCGACGCCAGCGAGAGCACGAGGGCGGCGGCGATGACGACGTGCAGCGAACGCAGCCGGTACGACCCGACACCTGCGAAGCACACCGCAACAGCCACGAGCCAGAGGGCGCCGACCAAGATCCCAGGGATGCGGGCCGACGTGTCGTCGAGCCCGATAGCCATGAACCGCCGGGAGCCGTGGATCAGTCCGAAGAACCCGTCGACGACGTTGAGATGCCGGACGAGGAGGCGGAAACCCGCTCCGAACCCGACCGGTTCCTCCGGCGGGGACGTGAAGTAGCTGACCAACCGGGAGATGTTGCCTTCTCCTCCCTGGAACTCCTGGATAACGGGGGGCAGCCACAGCAGACCGCCCACGCCCCCGGCGATGGCCATCGACCTCCAGCGCTCCCGGCGGCCCGCGCCAGCCCCGTCTCCGACGTCTTTCGGCGTGCGCAACGTGCGCAGGAGCACAGCTCCGGCGGCGAGCATGAACATCCCGATGCACAGCAGCAGGTACGAGATGTGCGTCTGGGCGCACAGCGTGCCCACCGCCGCCACGGCCACGAGCCAGCGATGGTGGCCCGCAACGACGGCCCATGTGGCGAACAGCACGAGCAGCCACGCCAGCAGCGGCAGATAGGGGTTCCATGGCTGGATCAGCAACAGCGTGCCGTAGCCCCGCATGGCGACGGCCAGCACGACGGCGACGAGCAACATGCCCGTCCGTCCCCCCAGCCGCCGACCGACCCACAGCGCCATGGCGATGACGACCAGGTGGATCAGCACCGTGCCGACTTCGAGGGCGTACGAGCTCTGACCGAGCAGGTGATAGGTGGGCGCCAGCAGCCAGAAGCTCAGCGGACCCGGATGGCTCCCCTGCTCAGGGAGCTCGCCGATACGCCCCGGCAACCCGATCAGGGGGGTCTGCGACGTGCCGACGTCGCGGACCCGCAACTCCGTCATCGCCAGGTCGAGCACCGGGTGCCACGACTCGGATCGCAGGGCGATCAGGGAGACGATCAATGGAACTGCCAACACGACCAACAGAGCCACGTACAGCGAGCCGTCGGGCACCTGGCGGGCCCGGTTCATCACCGCCGTCACAACGGGCTCATCCGTTCCGTCGAAGGCGATCCGAGATGCCCCAGCGAGTGACGAGCCACATCGACTCGGCGATGATCCGTCCGGACATCTTCGAACTGCCTCGCGTGCGATCCCGGAACACGATCGGCGTCTCGACGACCTGCAGACCGTTGCGCCCGGCCCGCCGCACGAGCTCCGTGAGGAAGGCGTAGCCCTCGGCCGACGTCGACTCGGGCTTGATCGTCCGCAACGCCTCGCTACGGTAGGCGCGGAAGCCCGACGTGCAGTCGAAGGGCCTGACGCCGAGCACCGAGCGGGTGTAGCGGTTGCCCCACTTGGACAGCAACTGGCGGTGCACCGGCCAGTCGATGACGCCGCCACCGGTCGTGTAGCGAGAGCCGATCACGACATCGGCGCCGTCCGATATCAGGCTCCGCATGCCGGGGATAGCCGCCGGGTCGTGGGAGAAGTCGGAGTCCATCGACACGATGACGTCGTAGTCCTGATCCAACACGGCGGCGAAGCCGGCCCGGTAGGCGCTGCCCAAGCCCTCCTTGTCGACCCTGTGCAGCACCGTGATGTTGCCGAGCTCCCCGGCTACGACCTCGGCGACGGCGCCGGTGCCGTCGGGGCTGTTGTCGTCGACGACGAGGATCTCGGCGTCCTCGACCGTGCCGCGCACCTTGCGCAGAAAGGCATCGACGTTCTCGCGCTCGTTGTACGTGGGCAGCACGATGACGGTGCGCATCATGGCGATCGTAGTGGCGGGCGCCTTCAGCCAAGCGGTGCGCGCCGGCGGCTCGGGGCCAGGCGCGCGTGTCCATCAGTAGCATCGGCCGGCGTGCCCGACGTTGACATCCCCGACGGTCCTCCCGCCAAGTACGACGACCTGCGGGCGGTGTTCATCAACTGCACGTTGAAGCGGTCGCCCGAGGTGAGCAACACGGCCGGGTTGATGAACGTGGCCACGGCGATCATGCGGGCCCAGGACGTCACCATTGACGAGTACCGGGCCGTCGACCACGAGCTGGCGCCCGGCGTCTACCACGACATGACCGAGCACGGGTTCGAGCGTGACGACTGGCCGCCGATCCAAACCGCCGTCATGAACGCCGACATCCTCGTAATCGCCACACCGATCTGGCTCGGAGACAAGTCGTCGATGTGCACGCGGGTGATCGAGCGCCTCTACGGTTTCTCCGGCGAGTTGAACGAGCACGGGCAGTGGGCGTACTACGGACGGGTTGGCGGCGTGATCGTGACCGGGAACGAGGACGGCATCAAGCACGTCGCCATGAACGTGTTGTACAGCCTGCAACACCTCGGGTTCAGCATCCCGCCACAGGCCGACGCCGGCTGGATCGGCGAGGCCGGTCCAGGGCCCAGCTACCTCGACGAGGGCTCCGGCGGCCCGCAGAACGACTTCACGCAGCGCAACACGACGTTCATGGCGTGGAATGTGATGCACCTGGCCCGTTTGCTGAAGGACAGCGGCGGCATTCCCGTGTGGGGCAACATCCGTAGCGCCTGGGACGATGGCGTCCGCTTCGATCACCCCAACCCCGAGTATCGATGATGATCCGTCCCATCGAATCGCCCCACGGTCCTGCCGCTGCCGGCGGGTACAGCCAGGCGGTCTCCGTTGCCGGCGCCACCGAGCTGCTGTTCATCAGCGGCCAGATCCCCGTCGACCGCTCCGGCGCCGTCCCGCCCGACTTCGCGACCCAGTGCCGTCAGGTGTGGGCGAACGTGCTTGCCCAAGTCTCCGAAGCGGGCATGACATCCACGAACCTGGTGAAGGTGACGACGTTCCTGGCAGATCGGAGCAACGCCGATGAGAACCGGGCCATCCGGTCCGAGGTGCTCGGCGACCACGCACCGGCGCTGACCGTTGTCATCACCGGGATCTTCGATGAGGGATGGCTGCTCGAGATCGAGGCGGTCGCCGCCCGTTGACGAGCCCACGCTGCCGGGCGATGCGGACCACGTCGACGACGGCCTTGGCAGCCGCTCCGGGAGTCAGCTTCGAGCCGTTGACGTCGTGCCAGCGGCGCAGCGGCACCTCGACGAACCGGTCGATGTCGAGCCCAGTACCCGCCGCGTCGCCGCGGTGCAGCCGAGCCAGCAGCTCCACGTCGAACGCCCAGCCGGAACGGAACGGCTTGCGCAGCGCCCGGCGCAACGCCTGGGTGTCACGGAACACCTTTGCCCCGCACTGCGTGTCGTACACAGCCATCCCGAGCGCAGCGCTGGCCAAGGTGGCGAACACTCGCCCGAGGTAGTGGCGGGCCGGGCCCCTGCGCACATCGGTGCCGAGCAGCGCCACCCGGCTGCCGATCACGACGTCGACACTCGGGTTGCCCTCGAGCACGTCGACGAGCCGGGCGACCTCCTCGGGAGGTGTAGCGAAATCGGCGTCGCAGTAGCCCACGATGGTCGCCCCTGACTCGAGCGCCACGTTCAACCCGTGACGGACGGCAGCCGCCTTTCCCTCGTTGACGGCGAGTCGCTCCACGCTCGTCGTCGCCGGCGCAGCCGCCGAGATCGCGGCCAGCATCGAGGCCGTTGCGTCGGTCGATCCATCGTCGACCAGCAGCACCGATCCACAGAGCTCAGCCAGCTCGTCGACCCGGTCGGGTGACAGCCGGGCCGCCTCGTTGAAGCATGGCACCACGATGACCGTGCGAGGGAGGTGGCCTGGCGTCATGCCTGCTTCGCTCTGCACACCGCCCACGTCGACAAACCCGGCGTGCGTACACCATGGCGGGCCAGCCAGGCTCCGGCCGAGGCGTCGGCGCCGAGCGCGCCGGTCAGCGCGGACGTGAGCGCCGGTCCGCCTCTCCAACCGCCCACCCCGTCGGTGCTCCCTTGTCTTCCCGCCCGTTCGGCCACGAGCGACAGCGCCCTGGCCGGCAGCAACGTGGTGAAGAGTCCGCCCCGCTCCACGACGTCGAGCCGGTCGGCCAGCAGCTCGTGGAGCTCGGCGGGCCGGTAGCGACGCTCGTGCCCGAGCGCCCTGTCGTGGTCCGAGTACAGCGCCCGGAACGCCGGCACACTCACCACCAACACTGACTGCTGGTGCAGCCGAGGGATGACCGACCGCTCGAGGAACGCGGCGTCGTCGGCTATGTGCTCGATCACATCGAGCAACAGCACGAGATCGAACGGACGGTCGGGCGCCTCCGTCACGCGCCGGACCCGGGGCCCGAGCGTCGTCTCCAAGTCCTCGTCTGTGTAGTTGATGTCCCAGCAGACGAGCTCGCACTCCTGTGGCACGTCGGCAAGGAGCTCCCCTGCGAACCAGCCGTCACCGGCACCGACATCGAGCACGGATCGCAGTGCCGGTGCGTCGGTGTGGCGGCCGACCAACGACCGGAAGAACCGGCTCCTTGCGACCTCCCAGGGGTGCCGACGTACGGCATCACTGCTCTCGCTGAGATCCACGCCGGCATCGTAGTGACCAGCCGCGGGGGGTATGTTGCGATCGAATCCTCGTGGGAGTGTGGCGACAAGACTTACATCGTGGCGATCAAAGGGACGCGAACCGGCTGGCTGAGGAACGTGCGGGCGAATCCGAACGTCCGCCTACGTATCCGGGGTGGCACGTTTTCCGGCACTGCGCGCGAGCTACTCGACGCCTCGCAGAGACAGGCGGCGATGGACGCCTACTGCAAGGCGGTGAGCGCCTTCGAACACCTCGAGTACCGCATGTGGCGTAGCGGCCGGCCGACGCGCTCCAAGATCGAGGAGCTGCACCGCACTTGGTTCGAGCGTGGCACACCGCTGATCGTCGACCTCACCAAATAGTGGACCTGAGGTCGCGAGCCCGCCACCTTCAACGCCG
Organism: Acidimicrobiia bacterium; assembly: GCA_013821025.1. Taxonomy (GTDB): domain Bacteria; phylum Actinomycetota; class Acidimicrobiia; order Acidimicrobiales; family Ilumatobacteraceae; genus JACDHN01. Next base: position 4,949 of record JACDHN010000059.1, read on the forward strand.
GGATCGGTGAGCCCGCACAACGTCCAGGAAGCAGCGGGCGATCCCAAGCGCGCTGGCATCCCAGGTCAACGAGCGAGCCCGCCGCTCGGCGGCGGCACCCAGTTGCTGACGCCACGCATGGTCGGTGAGCACCCGAGCGATCGTCGCCCCCAGCGCTGCAGGCTCCACCAGCAGTCCCGTAACGCCGTCGACGACGCTCGAGCGGTGCCCCCTGATGTTCGTCGCCACAGCCGGCGTGGCGCATCCTGCGCCCTCCGTCATCGAAAGTCCCCAGCCCTCGGCCAATGAAGCGCTGGCCACGATCCAGGCGCTGCGGTAGAGGTCGACCAGCGCATCCGCGTGCACGTGCCCTGGCAGGTCGATCCAGCTCCCGGCACCGTGCGATGCGATCTGGGCTTCCAATTCTGCCCGCTGCGGGCCGTTGCCGACGATCAGCAGGCGGAGCTCCGGCACAGAGCGCCGGACCGCTACGGCCGCCTCGACCAACAGCTCGAAGCGCTTCACCGGCGCTAACCGGCCCACGGCGAGCACAAGTGGTTGGACCGATCTTTTCCCGCCTGGCGTGAACCGTTCGTCCACGCCATTGGGGATCGCCGTGACCCTCTCGCCTCGGAACCCGATCTCGACGAGCTCCTCCCTCGTCGCCTCCGACGGCGTGAGCGTCAACTGGCGGCGGTAGATGGGCGGCGCCACCCGCGCCTCCAGGGCCCGCCCCATGGCGGAGAACGGCGGCCGCATGATCTGGTCCCACATCGGTCCGTGTACGTGGTGCAGAAACGTCAGCGACGGTTTGCGGCACCATACGGGCGAAAACCATGGGACACCGTTGAGGATCTCGATCAGCCCGTCATAGGGCCCCATGCGCCCGACCACCTCGCTGACGACGACGCGCGGGTACACCGTCAGCCGTCCGCCTCTGCGGATGACCCGGTAGCCGTTGCGTTGCGAGGTCGTCGGCATACCGTCGGCGCCTGAGGTCCTATGGGTGATCTCCAGCCCTGCAGATGTCCAGCGGCGCATGAACTCATCGGCATGGTGCTCTGACCCGCCTGCATCGGGATCGTCGAAGTCCCGCCAGGCGAGGACGTGCACCCGGCGCACGCCGGCGTCGATGATCTCGGCGATGACGCGTTGCAGCTCCGCGTCAGCGGCGACTCCGGACATGGACCTCGCAGTCTTGCCGTACCCGGCAACCATCACCAGAGCAGGATGACGGGAAACAGTCGGAACGCTCGGTCGCTGCTGACGAGCGTCATCTCTTCGACGTCGGCCTGGGCGGCGATCATTCGGTCGAACGGGTCGCTGTGGGCGATGTCGTACGAGCCGGCGCGAAGCGCGTGGCGATGGGAGATCTCGAGCGGCCTGAGTCCGAACCGGTCGAGCTGAGTGTCCCAGTCGTCGATCAGCGGTCGAACGTGATCGAGGCGCCCCAGACGATGCTTCGTCGTGATCTCCCACGCTGAGGCTGCCGAGACCCATAGCTCTTCTGCGTCGTCGTCGAGTGCCGCTCGAGCCGCGTCCGTCAGCCGTTCGGGCGTGCCGAGCGCCCAGATCAGGGTGGCAGTGTCGAGCAGCAAACTCACAGAAGACCCCACGCCTCGAGCTCGTCCTCGCCCATCGCGGCGAACGCCTCGTCATCAGCTTTGACGGCGAGCGACCCCCAAGCGGGGCGCGTCAGGCGCTCGTAGCGCACGAGGCGAGCCACCGGGACACCGCGGCGGGCAATGACGACGTCCCCGCCGCCTGCGACGTCCGCCAACAAGCGTGACAGCTGGGTTTTCGCTTCGTGAACGTTCACCATCACTGTAGTCATAAAGACTTAGTCTAGTTGATTCGCTTCGATCACCCCTGCAAACCTCCGTTCACAGCGGCCACTAGAGTCGAGTGCTTGTCGACATCCGTGCCTGATCGGCCGTTCATCACCGGCGGACCGTTGCTCGGGCGATCACCGCGAGGTGCCGTCGCCATCGGCGTAGTGCTGCTGGCCGCCTTGATCCCGGTGCCCGGTCTGTACACGGCAACGGGCGGCACGATGGAAGAGGGCTTCATGCTCTACTTCCCCGAACTGGTCAAGCAGGGCAAGGTGCCCAACGTCGACTTCCTGCACCTCTATGGGCCGGGGGCGCTGCACGTGCTGGCCGGCTGGTACGAGGTCTTCGGTAACACACTCGCCGCCGAGCGCACGTTCGGCCTGCTGCAAAACCTCGGCATCATCTTCGCCGTCTACGCCATCGTGCGGCCGTGGGGCCGGATCGCCGCCGCCGGCGCGGGTGTCGTGGCCGTGATCATCATCATGACGGCCATCGGGTTGCAGGCGATGGCGTGGCACGGTGCGCTCGCCCTCGGACTATGGACCGTCGTCTTCGCCGTCCGGGCCCGCCACCTCAACCCGAGCGCTCACCGCTGGCTGCCGTGGGCTGCCACCGGTCTGCTGGCCGGTCTGGCACTGTCATACCGGCCCGACGCGGTCATCGGCATCGGTCTGGCAGTAGGCGTCGTGGCGTGGCGCGACAAAGGCGACGCTTACCGTCCGCTGCTCGGCGGCGCAGCCGTTGGCCTCATCCCGATGTGGATCCACATCGTGATGGCCGGCATCGGCCCGTCGATCAGGGGCATGGTGCTCGACCCGGTGTTCGAGCTGCGCCCGGGCCGGGAGTTACCGAGCCCACCGTCGTGGAACGCGATCGACGGTTTCCTGCTGCGCGTCGTCGAGTTCTTCCCGCCGTGGTGGGAGCTGCCGGCGCTGGGCGCGCCCCGCCAGCTGTTCCTCTGGTTCTTCGGCATGATCGCCGCCGCCATCGCCATCCCGGCGTGGGCGTGGTGGCGACGGCGCCGCGGCGACGACACCTCGGGCACGCTCGTGCTGCTCGCTGCAGGACTGTTCGCCCTCGGCATCCTCGGCCAAGGACTGCAGCGACCCGACTCCACCCACATGGCGTGGGTCACGATCGCCTCCTGGCCCCTGCTGGTGCCTGTCGTCATCGACGTGGTTCGCACGCTCCGCCCTTCGGTGCAGTGGCGTTCTGCCTCGGTCTCCGCCATCGCTGCCGTGGCAGTGCTGATGTTCGTCGTGTGCCCGTTCTACACGTACCGGCAATACGTGCTGGCCACCCGTGTCACCGCCGGCGACCTCCCGGATCCGTTCCCGGTGAACCGCGACGACAAGACCTTCTACTTCGGCGACATCCGGGCTGCCGACTCGATGCAGCAGGCGATCGACGACCTCGACCAGTGGTCCCGGCCCGGCGAGTCACTCATCGTCGGTCCCTACGACCTGAGCCGCACCTACTACAGCGAGTCGTTCGTGTACTGGATGTTCCCAGAGCTCGAGGCGGGCACGTACTTCATCGAGATGGACCCGGGCGTGGCCGATGCGCCCGACTCAGGGCTTGCCGAAGAGGTGGCGGACGCAGATTGGGTGCTGCTCACCCGGTACTGGGTTGACTGGAACGAGCCGAACATCTCGGGTCGATCGCGCTCGCAGGCTCCCAACGAGGTGATCGCCGACCGCTTCTGTTTGGTGGGCAACTACGTCGATGCGTACGTCACGTTGTACCGCAACTGCGGTCCCGGCAACGGCGTTGGCGTCAGCCCAGCGGAAGTCGACGGAACAACCCCCGCGGAACGTGTCGGAGCACGCTGAACACGAATCGCAAGATGCCCGGCGACCACACCGTGTGACGCCCTGATCGCAACGCCTTGACAGTGTCGTCGGCGACCTTGGCCGGTGTCGTGGCGAACGGCGCTGCCGCATGGCCCTCGGTCATCTTCGAGTGCACGAAACCCGGCCGCACCACGAGCACGGAGGCGCCCGAACCGTGCAGCGAGTCGGCCAGGCCCTGGGCGAACCCGTCGAGTCCTGCCTTGGACGAGCCGTACACGAAGTTGGCCTTGCGCACCCGCTCCCCCGCCACACTCGACAACACGACCAGCCGTCCGTGGCCCTGGCGGCGAAGCTGGTTCGCTGCCGCCAGCGACGCCGACACGGCGCCGGTGTAGTTGACGTGCACCGCCTCGGCGGCAGCCTGGGGGTTCGCCTCGAGCTCAGCCTGGTCGCCCAGCACGCCGAACGCCAGCACCACCACGTCGAGATCGCCGTGGCGCTCGACCGCCGAAGCGACGAACTGCTCATGGCTGGCCGTGTCGGCGGCGTCGAACGAGGCGACGTCGACGGTCAGGCCCGGACGCTCGAACGCCGCAGGGTTTGCCTCGCCGGGCCTCCGGCATCCGAGCACGACCGTGGTCGTACTCGCTGACAGCAGCTTCGAGACGATCGCTCTGCCGATCTCGCTCGTCCCACCGAGCAGGACGATGGTCTGGGGCTCTGCGAAGGCGTTCTCCATGAGGGTGCGGCCGTTCCTTTCGGGTGGGTTTCAGTGCTGGATCAGGCCGAGCCGTCGGGCCTGATCGCTGGCGAACACGCCGGCCGGGTCGAGGGCGTCGCGTGTCGCCTGCCATTCGGTGAGGCGTGGATAGCCCCTGGCGAACGCGCCCTGCGACATGTGGGCGTCCTTGGCCAGGTAGTGCCGGCCGCCGGCCTCCAGGACGACGTCATCGAGACCGTGCAACAGTTCGGCCAGTCCCTTCGGCGCCGCCGAGATGTCGAGGGCCAGCGTCCAGCCGGGGAACGGAAAGCTCAGCGGCGCCGGGTTGGCCGGTCCGAACTGCTTCAGCACGGCAAGGAAGCTGGCCGTACCGGACGTGGCCAGGCGTTCGACGACGGCGCGCATGGCGGCCTCCTGCCCGAAGGGCACGACGAACTGGTACTGCACGAAGCCCTTCGGCCCGTACAGCCGGTTCCAACGCCCCACGGCGTCGAGCGGATGGAAGAAACGTCCGATCTCCTGGATCTCACCCTCTCGGTGTCTCGGCGCCTTGCGGTACCAGAGCTCGTTGAACACGGCCACACTGGCGTGGTTCAGAGCGCTGACCGGGGGAACGAGGGGCACGCCGGCGATCTGGCGAGGGCTGTACGCCAGCGGCGATCCTCGGTGCTTTGACGCCAACTGGTCAACCGTGGCGTGGTCACCCCTCGTCAGCACGCTGCGCCCGAGGTGGGCTCCCTTGGCCAGCAGGTCGATCCACGCCACCGAGTAGCGCACGGCGTCGTCACCAGAGCTCATCAACGCGAACAGGGCGTCGAGGTCGGGCATGCGCAACGTCTCCACAACACAGCGGCTGGTCTCGATGGGAATCAGTGAGAATGTGGCATCCAGGATGATGCCGGTGAGGCCCATCCCTCCGACCGTTGCCCAGAAC
>JACDHN010000281.1 GCA_013821025.1 Acidimicrobiia bacterium
CTCCCGCAACGGTGAATACCGGGTGCTGCCTGCCCCGAGCGGTCCCGAACGATGAGCGAGCGCAGCGAGCTCATTGCCGGTGGCGCGAACGCCAGTGAGCCGAACGGCGATGGGGTGTGGGGGCGCAGCCCCCACGGTATCCGATGAGCGCAGGGCTCATCGCCGGCGGCGAGCTGCGCCGCATTGCCCTCGACCTCGTCACCCCGTTCCGCACCAGTTTCGGCGAGGAGACGGCTCGCAACGTGCTGCTCGTGGCCGTCGACATGGAGTACGGAGACGCCACGGTGCGCGGGTGGGGCGAGTGCGTGGCGATGACGGCGCCGCTGTACTCCCCCGAGTTCGTCGACGCCGCAGCACTCGTGATCGAGGAACACCTGCTCGGACGGTTGGCCGGCCAGGGCCTGTGCGCCGACGACGTGGCCGGGCACCTGGCCCCGGTCAAGGGCCACGCCATGGCCAAGGCCGCTGTGGAGATGGCGATCCTCGATGCCGAGCTGCGCCACGACGGCACGCCGTTCGCCTCGCGAATCGGGGCGACGCGCACACGGGTTCCGAGTGGCGTCAGCGTGGGCATCTTCGACGACGTCGACACGCTGGCGGCGCAGGTGGACGCGTACATGACCGACGGGTACGCGCGCATCAAGTTGAAGATCGAACCGGGATGGGATCTGGAACCGGTTGGCATGATCCGAAGGCTGATCGGCGACGACGTTCCCCTGCAGGTGGATGCGAACACGGCCTACCGCCGCGAAGACATCGAACACCTCTGCCGCCTCGACGAGTTCGGCCTGCTGCTCATCGAACAGCCGCTCCCGGAGGAAGATCTCCTCGGGCACGTACGGCTGGCCGAGCGGAGCACCACCCCGGTGTGCCTCGACGAATCGATCCACTCGGCGGCCGGAGCCGTCGACGCCATCGAGCTGGGCGCCTGCTCGGTCGTGAACATCAAGCCAGGACGCGTCGGCGGATACCTGGAGGCCCGGCGCGTCCACGACGCCTGCCGCCAGCGCGGCGTCGCCGTATGGTGCGGCGGCATGCTCGAGACGGGGATCGGGCGGGCCCCGAACGTAGCCCTGGCCGCCCTCGACGGGTTCACGTTGCCCGGCGACGTCAGCGGCGCCGACAGGTTCTGGCGCCGCGACATCGTCACCGATCCGGTCCGGATGACGGACGGCACGGTGCCCGTCCCGACGACGCCGGGGTTGGGGTTCGACCTCGACATCGAGTTCCTCGACCAGGTCACGACGGCGCGGAGAACGCTCTCCGGACCGCGGCCAGCCCGACGGGCGGACGGATAGTCTCACCGCCATGCCGCACCTCTTTCTGTCGGACGAGTGGATCGAGGAGGCCCGGGCCATCCGCGCCGACCACGAGGACGACGGCCCTCCCGTCCCGGTCTCGATCAAGATGAACCAGGTGATCACGGACGTGCCGTTCGGCGACGGCACCGTCTACAGCTATCTCGACACGTCGTCTGGCACGCCGCTGCTCGAGCTCGGGCAGCTGGACGATGCAGAAGTGACGATCACGACCGACTACGAGACGGCCAAGGCGATCTTCGTCGACCAGGACTTCGCCATGGCCATGCAGGCCTTCATGGGCGGCAAGATCCGGGTTCAGGGAGACATGATGAAGTTGATGGCGCTGCAGACGGCTGCTCCCGTCGACGCGCAGGCCCGAGTCGTCGCCGGGCGGATCAAGGCCATCACGGCCTGAGGGTCACGAGGACCCAAGGTTGCTGGCGACGCCATCCAACGCCTGAGCGAGGTCATCGACCGTCCAGGCCTCTGGCTGCTCGACCGATTCGGCCATCTCCCACGACCGCAGACGGCGCACGACGCCTCCCTGCACGAAGAAGGTCTCCCCGTTGAAGGCGCACCGGGTGGAGCTGAGGTAGGCGACGAGCGGCGACACGTTGGCGGGCGCCCACTCGTCGAAGGCGCCGTCCCTGGCGGCCATGATGTCCTCCAGCCCAGGTGTGGCCAACGTCAGGCGGGTGCGGGCCGCCGGCGCGATGCAATTGCTGGTCACGCCGTAGCGGGCGAGCTCCTTCGCAGCGATCTGACTGAACGTGGCGATGGCGCTCTTGGCCGACCCATAGTTGCTCTGGCCGGGATTGGAGAACAGGCCAGAGGTGGATGACGTGTGCACGACGTGACGGGGCCGGACGCGCCCGGCTTTGTGCTCCTCCCGCCAGTACGCGGCGGCCCAGCGGGTGGGAGCGACGTGACCTTTGAGGTGCACGGCGACGACGTCGTCCCACTCCGGCTCGGTCATGTTGACAATGGCCCGGTCGCGCAGGATGCCGGCGTTGTTCACAAGGATGTCGAGGTCGCCGAATGCCCCGATGGCGGCATTGACCATGGCTTGCGCGCCTTCCCAGTCGCTGACATCGTGCGTGGACACGACGGCCTCGCCGCCGGCGGCCGCGATCTCGGTGACGACCTGCTCGGCCGGCGTGGCGTCGGTACCCGAGCCGTCATTGTCGCCGCCGAGATCGTTGACGATGACCTTGGCCCCCTCAGCGGCGAACAGCAGAGCGTGTTCGCGACCGATCCCGCGGCCGGCACCGGTGATGATCGCGACGCGTCCGTCGAGCGCTGGCATGCGCAGGCACGGTAGCGGTCAGAGGAACACCAGGTCGACCCTGGTCCCGCGCACGAACTGTTCGCCGGTATCCACGCTGACTCCGTTGATCCGGGCCCCCTCGAACAGGCCCTGGGTGGACCCGAGCACGTCGCCACGCACGTAGCCGGACCGCTCGAGCGCACGCACGGCCTGACGGAAGTTCAGCCCGTCCAGCTCGGGGAACACCACGAAGTCGGGGCCCTTCGAGACCCGGACCGTCACCACCGCACCGCGCTCGACCTCCGCCCCGGCCCGGGGACGTTGACGCAGGATCAGGTCCTTCTCGATGATGTTGCTGAACTGCGACTCGGCTTGGTCCAGTCTCAGTCCCAATTCGTCCAGCTGGCCGGTCGCCTGGGCCAGACTGAGTGTTCGCAGGTCGGGCACCGAACGAGGCTCGGGACCTCGCGACAGTGTCAGTTCGATCTCGGTCCCTGGAAGCACGCCGTCGCCGGCCCGCTTCGCCTCGTCGCCGACCACGACCCACGACACGACGGCGCCGGGCGGGATCTCCTCGTCGTACACCCGGTCGGCGGTGCTCGCCTCGAGGCGCAGCACTTCAAGTTGCTCGCGGGCGGCTCCGGCGCCGGCGCCGCGCAACTGGGGCAGGGTGCGAAACTCGGGGCCCTCGCTGAGGACGAGGAAGAACGGCTCGCCCTCGGCGAGCTGATCACCTGGCGCAGGCGAGGTGCGGATCACGTCGCCGGCGTCAGGTTCCTCGTCGCTGCGCTCGAACCGCGTCTGCACGTCCCAGTCGAAGTTCTCGACGGCGCTGACGGCTTCGGCTTCCGTAACGCCGGCCAACAGGGGCACCTCGTGCCGCTCGGTGCGCAGCAGTAGGTAACCGACGAGCCCCAGCGCCGCCAGGACCACGAGCAGCACGAACGCCACGAGCGCCTTCAACCACAGACGGCGCTGTGGTGACGCCGACGGCGGCTCGGCGGGCGCAACGGCATCGTAGGGGGCGGTAGAGCCCGGACCCATCGGCGTCGGCGCCACCTGCGTCTCAGCCAGGTGCGCAGCGGCGCCACGGGTGACGTCGTGGCCACCGTCGTGGAGCAGTGGGACGGGACGCCGAACCGTCGGCGTGTCGGCGGGCGCAGCAGGGGGCGGCAATGCATCCTGCGAGGCGACGACGGCGTGCGCCTCGGTCGGGCGCTGATCCGGCCCCGGCGCTTGCGGCGGAAACGTCGGGGGGACGCTCGGCTCCCGGTCGGCGCGCTCCTCGCCCGGCTCGGACTCCGGCTCGGACTCCGGCTCGGACTCGAGCGGCGGTGCGGGTGTGGGGAGCGGCACCGAGGCCACGACCTCGTGGGACTCGGTCGGCCGTTCGTCCCCTGGCGGCGTTTCGGCAGGCGGTGCCGAAGGGACGGCCGGCTCGGGGTCGTCGGGCTCGGAAGCCGACGACTCGTCACCGCTGGGACG
>JACDHN010000282.1 GCA_013821025.1 Acidimicrobiia bacterium
TCTGGCGGCGCCGACGCCACGATCGACGCCGTCGGCTCCTCGGAGTCGCTGACCGCCTGCCTGCGCATCACCAGACCGCGTGGCCGGGTGGTGATGATGGGAATGCCGGCAGAGGTGACCGTCGACCTCACGGGCCTTTGGCACCGCGAGACCGAGATCGTCGGCTCATACACATACGGCACCGAGACGCTGCCCAACGGCGCCACGACGCGTACGTTCCAACTGGCGATCGACACCGTCGATGCCGTCGGCGCCGGCCAACTCGTCTCGGCCACCTATCCGCTGCACGACTTCCGCGAGGCCATCGCCCACGCTGCCGCAGCCGGCCGACGTGGTGCCGTGAAGATCGCCTTCGACCCGCGAACGACGAGGAGCTGACAGATGCCACGCCCAGGGTTCGTCCTCGATGTCGACCGCTCCACCCCGCCGACGCTGTTCTGGCGCGGAGAGGGGTTCAGCCTGGAGAAGCTCCCTGTCGATCGCAGCCGCGTGATCTACGCCCCCGAGCCTCTGCCGGCCCTCGAGGACATCGACGGCGCCATCCTGGATGCCCTGCTTCACCCCGTCGACCAGGATCCCCTGCCGGCCCTGCTGTTCCCTGGCATGAAGCTGACGATCGCCTTCGACGACGTCAGCCTCCCGCTACCAAAGATGCGCCGTCCCGACATCCGCCAACGCGTCATCGAGGCGGTGCTCGACATGGCCGCCGAGGCCGGAGTGGACGACGTGCACCTGATCGCCGCCCTCGCCCTGCACCGTCGCATGACCGAGGACGAACTGCGCCACGCCGTCGGCGACCGGGTGTACGACGCCTTCGCACCTCGCGATCTGCTGTACCAGCACGACGCCGAAGATCCCGAGAACCTGGCGTTCCTCGGCACCACGCCAGAGGGCGAGGAGGTCGAGATCAACAAGCGCGCCGCCGAGTCGGATCTGCTCGTGTACGTGAACCTCAACCTCGTCGCCATGGACGGCGGCTGGAAGTCCACGGCCACCGGCCTGGCGTCGTACCGCTCGCTGCGTCACCACCACAACCCGCACACGATGCAGCACAGCCGCAGCTTCATGGATCAGCACCGCAGCGAGTTGCACAAGAGCAACTGGCGGATGGGCAAGGTGCTGGTGGAGTCGGGTGTGAAGGTGTTCCAGATCGAGACCACGCTCAACACCGACACGTTCCCGTCGCCGTTCGGCTTCCTGGCCAAGCGGGAGTGGGAGTGGTCGGCCCGCGACCGGGCTGCCTATCTGGCCTCGGCCAAGTCGCTGGCCCGCACCCCGCCGCGCCTCGCCCGGCGCATCTTCCACTCCATCGAGGCTCCACACCAGATGACGAGTGTGCAGGCCGGCGAGGTGGAGGCCGTACACGAACTCGCCACGGAACGCGTGTACGCCCAGCAGCTCGTCGAGGTGCAGGGACAGACGGACATCCTCACGATGGGCATCCCGTACATCTGCCCGTACAACGTGCACTCGGTGATGAACCCGATCCTCGTGATGTGCACGGGCCTCGGGTACTTCTTCAACCTGTACAGGGGCCAGCCGCTCGTGCGCGAAGGCGGCGTGGTGATCATGACCCACCCGACCCCGAAGGACTTCCACCCCGTCCACCACCCCAGCTACATCGACTTCTTCGAGCAGGTGCTTGCCGACACCACCGACCCCCAGGAGATGTCGGATCGCTGGGAGCGCCAGTACGCCGAGGACGACTGGTACCGCCACCTGTACCGGACGACGAACGCCTACCACGGCGTGCATCCGTTCTACATGTGGTACTGGGGATGCCACGGCCTGGCGCACTGCGGCCGCGTGATCATCGTCGGCGGCGACGCCCCCACCGTGCGCCGCCTCGGCTTCACGCCGGCGTCGACGATGAACGACGCCTTCGAGATCGCTTCCGACGTGGTCGGGCGCTCGCCCACCGTCACCCACGTGCACACGCCGCCGCTGATGCTTGCGGACGTGAAGTAAGTATGGCCGCTTCCCGCACGCTGCACCAGGCTTCGCGTCTCACCGGTCGACTCGAGTCGGCGTTGCGTCAGGCGGCGGCCCCTCTGCGAACGAGCGGGTTCCCGTACCGGGCGCCAACCATGCCGCGAGGAGTGGAGCTACCCGAGGAGGAGCGCTGTCTCGGCGCCGACTACGACACCCAGTGGGCGCGCCAACCGTTCCCGTCCGCTGTCCGGACCGTGATACGAGAGGGTCCCATGCGCCTCGTGATCGAGGCCATGACGCGCCCAGAGGTGTCGGGCGCCGACCGGATCTCTGACCTCGCCCGACGGGCAAACGACGAAGACCCGCCAGCGGTGATCTTCGCCCCGAACCACCACAGCCACCTCGACACAGGACTGATGATCCGGTCCATTCCCTTCGCTTTTCGTCGCCGGCTCGTCGTGGCCGCCGCCGCCGACTACTTCTTCGACGCCCGCTGGAAGGCCGTGCTCGCCGCTCTGTCGCTCAACGCCGTGCCGATCGACCGCGAGGGCAGCGGGCGCAAGTCGTCCGAAATGCTGCGCCAGCTACTCGACGACGGCTGGAGCCTGGTGATCTATCCGGAGGGCGGCCGCTCCCCCGACGGCTGGGGGCAGTCGTTCAAGGGCGGCGCCGCCTATCTGGCTGCGCGCACCGGAGCGCCTGTGGTGCCGGTGTTCATCGACGGCACCGACTCGATCTTCGGCAAGGGCATGAAGCGGCCGAAGCCGGGCCGTACACGAGTCGTGTTCGGCGCCCCACTGCGCCCAGGCGACGGTGAGAACACACGACGGTTCAACGCCCGCATCGAGACCGAGGTGACGGCGCTGGCCGACGAGTCGACGACCGACTTCTGGACGGCCCGCCAGCGGCGGTCCGCCACAACGAGTCCTGCGCTCACCGGCCCGGTGTACAACGGCTGGCGCCGTCAGTGGGTGCTCTCGGAACGTCGCCAACTCGGCATTGCCGGCCTGCGCCGCCGCCAGCGCCGCCGCTGGCCGGACCTCGACCGCTAACTCGCCACTTGCCAGACGGCGGCGAAGTGTGCTGCGGCCGCAGCCACCGTGAAGCCGTGCCACACCTCATGGTACGAAAATGCCGCCGAGGGTCGCCGCGGCCAACGATGGGCGAAGCCGACTGCGCCACCCGTGTAGAGCAACCCGCCGACGATCAGCAGGACGGCCGGCTCGACGCCGTAACGCCGCCAAACCGCGGGGATGGCTGCGGCTCCCACCCAGCCCAACCCGATGTAGAGCACGCCGCCGACCACGTTCGCGTGCCGCCAACCAGCGAGCTTGATCGTCGCCCCACACAGCGCGCCCGTCCACACGAAGGTGAGCAGCGAAGCGCTCCAGCGATCAGGTACGGCCAGCAGGCAAACGGGGGTGAACGAGCCGGCGATGGCCGCGTAGATCGCAGCGTGGTCTGCTCGCCGCCACATCGCCCGAGCCCGCAGGGTGTGCACCCACCGGTGGTACGTCGCCGACACGCCAAACATGGTGCACAACCCTGCGGCGTAGACGATCACACCGACACGTGCTCGAGTCCCGTCGGCGAGGATCGTGAGAGCGACCAGGAATGGCGCAGCCACGATCAGCGCAATCGCGTGCAGGCGCCCGCGCCACGACGGTCGCTGCTCGCATCCCAACGGCACGTCGCGCTCACCGACCAACGACGGCGCGGCAACGATGTCCGCCAACAGCTTCGTCATTGCTCTCAGCAGTCGGAGCCGGCCGGGATGATGATCTCGAGGCCGACGTAAAAGGCGCTGTAGCCGTCGGTGCCCTGGTTCGCGGCGTCCATTGCCTCGACGGACACATCGAACTTCTGCGCCACCGCCAGCCGAGACGTGTCACCCTCCTGAATCGTGTACGACCCGGTCGAGCAATTGTCCGGAGGGGCCGTCGTACGGGGTGGTGGATCCGTTTGATCGGATTGTGGCGGATCGGTCTGCCGCGGATCGGTCTGCTGCGGATCGGTCTGCTGCGGTTCGGGATCGGTGGGGTCCGTCGGCGGATCCGTCGTCACACCCTTGTTCCCGCCGGGCACCGCGGCGCCTGGCGGGATCTTGATGGTCTCGC
>JACDHN010000060.1 GCA_013821025.1 Acidimicrobiia bacterium
TCCACGCCTCGCGTCTCCCAGCCCCGCTGGCTGCCGTGATCGCGGCCACGATGATGGCGCCGGCGAGCCCTATCGTGATCATCGTCGGCAGCCCTGCGATACCCCAGCCGCTGGCCGATCTCGCCGCCAGTAAACCGATCAGCGCAGCGGCAACGCCAAGACCCGTTGCGGCGATCATCCGCCATCGGTCCACACGCCAGACCAGGGCGACGACCACGATCGCGGCGGAGACAACTACGAGCACGACGGCGCTGCCGAGCGCCAGATCCGTCCTGTCCTGGATCAGCGCAGAGTTGGGGATCAGCGTTCGGAACGTGACCCACCGCCAGAGATAGGCCGCACCCCAGATCGACGCGGCGATGCCCACCGACCGCAGCGCGACGTGGCGGTGCTCGCGCCAGAGTGCGACCACAGCGATCGAGAGCACCGGCACGAGCAGCACGGCGAACTCGGTCCGGCTGATGCCGGCAAGGCCGACGAGGAGACCGAAGGCATACCCGCGGTGGCCCTCGACGGTGAGCACGCCGATCAGCGTCACCATCGTCGCAAGGAGCAGGGGGACCGTGAGGCTGTTCTCCATCCCCGATGCGAACCAGCCGAGCGCCGCCCACGTGCTCAGGCCGACGACGGCTACGACCGTCGATCCGGCAACGAGCGCAGCCTCGCCGACTTGCGGGAACACGAGACGCAGCAGGCACGCAACCAGGCAGCCGAACATGGCCAGGCCGAGAGCGACCTGCACGTCGAGGAAACCTGCCCAGCCGCTGCCGCCGAGACGATAGAAGCCGCTGGCGAAGAACATCTGGAGTGGCGCCGAATAGCCCTCGACGCGCTCGCCGGCACTCGACACGCTCGGCACCCCGAAGTCGACCCATCCGCGTGCGTGGGAGAGCGTGATGACCGCGTCGTCGCGCCACCGCCACCACTCCGTCGGCACGCTGAGAAGACGCCAGCCGGCGTACAACGTCCAGATCACGGCGGACCAGAGCTCGGCCCGGCGCCAGATCGGAATTGACGTCCTGGCCTTCGTCGGTTCCGGCGAGGATCTACGTGGCGTTGGCGTCGCCGAGGTCCTGCACGAGCGTGATCGTGTTCCCAGCGGGATCCTGGATCGTTGCCAGCCGGAATCGTCCCGACGGCGCGTCGAACACCTCGGCGCTGATTCCCCGGTCGGCGAGATCTGCGACATGGGCGTCCATATCGTCGACTGCCATGGTGATCTGCGTGGTGCCGGCGCTGTCGGTGTCGTGGAACACCTGGACTCCTCCGCCTTCTGTGAGCTGCCACTCGACGAGACCATCCATGGGGCGACGATCGGGCGCGCGGGCGAAGAACATCTGGTACCAGGCCACGGCGGCGTCGAAGTCGGCCACCACGACCTCGGGGAGCACGTTGAGGATCGTCATCGATCTCAAACTAGTGAGTTGCGTCGGGACACGATGAGAGAAGTTGGTCGATCAGCGGTGAGTTCTGTGAGCCGTGACAGTCTCCTCTGCCGGGAGAACAACGAACCCGATACACGCTGGAGGAACTTGCGATGACCATGATCGATCTCGGACCGGCCGCCCGGCGAATGGTGGATCTGGTCAGCGGTGTTCCCGACGGTCGGCTTGACGGAGCGACACCATGCCCCTCGTACACGCTCGGCGATCTGCTCGATCACGTCGGCGGGCTCACTCTCGCGTTCACCGCAGCCGCATCGAAGTCCGAAGGTGAGATCGGCACGCAGGGGCCGTCCGGCGACGCCACGCGACTCGGTGACGACTGGCGAACCCGGATACCCGACGACCTGACTGCGCTGGCGGAGGTCTGGCGCGACTCCGAGGCGTGGTCCGGGATGACCCGCGTCGGCGGGATCGACCTTCCGGGAGAGATCGCCGGCCTGGTGGCACTGGATGAGCTCGTGATCCACGGCTGGGACATCGCTCGGGCGAGCGATCAACCCTACGACTGCGATTCAGCGACGCTCGAGGCTTGCCGTGGCTTCGTGGAGCAGTTCTCGGCCCCTGGCCAGGAGGCAGACCGGGAGGGACTCTTCGGCCCCGTCGTCCACGTGCCCGATGACGCGCCGTTGCTAGACCGAGTGATCGGGCTCAGCGGGCGCGACCCGCGATGGTCGCCGGCACGCGGAGGAGAATATTCCTGACTAGGGTCTTGTCAAGAAATCTGATGGCCAGTACAGTGATAGAGGTCCGTGAGCCAAACCTAGATGGAGGTGTGACGAACAATGTTGATGCGATCGACCCCTTCCGGGAACTCGATCGAATGACGCAGCAGGTATGGGGAGGAAACGAGCGGCCCTCCGTCCTGCCGATGCCGATGGACGCCTACCGCGACGGCGACCAGTTCGTGGTCCGTCTCGATCTGCCCGGCATCGAGCCCGACTCGATCGACCTGACCGTGGAGCGAAACGTCGTCACCGTGAGCGCCACGAGGAGCTGGCGGCGCGACGCACGCCACGAGGTCGTGGCCGAGCGGCCTCAGGGCATGTTCCGACGTCAGCTGTTCCTTGGCGAAGGCCTCGACAGCGAAGGTCTCTCTGCGAGCTACGAACAAGGAGTGCTGACGGTGACGTTGCCGGTGGCGGAACAGGCCAAGCCGCGCAAGGTTGAGATCAGCGGCAGCACCTCGGGCGCAGCTTCGATCGACGCCACGTCGAGCGAGGGTGCCGACGACGACCAGGAGCTGACTCACTCGACGTGAGACCTGCTCGATTCTGCCGGTGATCTTCGGTGGGTCCGGCGGCGCCGCAGCCGGACCCACCGATCCCGCTAGCGTCTTGAAGCATGGGTTACGCGAGGCGAGGGCAGCTCGTGGGGCTCGGGGAACTGCAGACGTGAGGGCCATGCACCGGATCGGCGTGCTCGCCGCTGCGTGCGCCCTTCTGGCCTGCGAGTCAGCGGCGGGGCCGACGGCGATCCCGTGTGCACCGAGCCCCTTTCGTGCCGAGCCGCCGCTCGTCATCGCCCATGCCGGCGGCGAAGGTCTTGGCCCCGAGAACACCGTGGCGGCGATGGAACGATCGCTTGCCGCCGGAGCCGACGCGCTCGACGTCGACCTTCGCATGACCGTCGACGGCGTCATCGTGGCGCGCCACGACCGCGACGTGGCGACGACCACCGACGGCAGTGGCAATGTCGACTCGCTCACGTGGGCGCAGATCCAGCAGCTCGACGCCGCCGCACGCTGGGACGGCGCGCCGGTCGACGACGCAGTGCGGGTCCCGTCGCTGGAGCAGGTCCTGCAGCGGTTCCCCGATGAACGGATCTCCCTCGAGCTCAAGCAGGTCGAGCCATCCATGGCGGAGCCGCTGTGCGACCTGCTCCGGCGCACGAACAGCAGCGACCGCGTGTACCTCAGCTCCAACGAAGACGCCGCCGTGTACGCGGCGGGAGAGGCATGTCCGGAGGTGCTGATCACTACCACGTACCGCGACCTCGACGACATGCGTGCAGCCGAGGCTGCCGGGACGGACTGGTGCGCAGCGTCACCGATCGGCCAGCCGCCATACCGCGAGGGCCGTTTCGACCGGGAGCGGGTGGAGCAGTCCCACGATCGCGGGATGGCCTTGTACACCTGGGTCGTCGACGATCCCGATGTGCTGCGGGAACTTGCCGACGCCGGTGTCGACGGCGTCTACACGCGTCGACCCGACATCGCCAGGACTGTGTTCGACCACTTCGCTGCTTCGCCCGAAGGGGGATAGCCGGCGGATCGAGGAGGGGGGAGCACCGGGACCGCAGAGGGACGAGCTGGCGGCGACGAACGGATCGCTCTCGTCGTGACCCGCTAGCGTCTCGGGCCATGGGTCAGCTGGTGGCGGTCACGGAGAAGCCGGGCGCCACGGCCGGCATCGTGCGCTTCGAGACGAATCGTTCGTTCACCGGGATGGGTCACGAACGGTTCACCTCCGAGGATGATGCGTGGGGACCCAGTCCGTCGGCCGAGGTCGCCAGGCGTCTGTTCGCCACCGGGCGCGTCGAAGGCGTGCACGTGTACTCCAACATGATCACCGTCGATCTCATGAACGGCCACACCAGCGAAGGCATGGCCGACATGATCCGCGAGCTGTACCGGTACTGGAAACCGGGCATGCAGCCGCCGACGTTCGAGGATTTGCAGCCAGAGGAGGCCGGCGACGACACCGCCGGCGGCGAGGTGGCCGCCGGCGGAGGTGCCGCCGTGGAGGGTGATGCTGGCTTGACTGCGGCGGCCAAGCTGGTGCCGATGCACCTGCTCGAGCGTGGTCGCGCCGCCCGCGAACGCTGGAGAACCAGCAACAGCTGACCGGTTCCCCCACCCGATGGGGAGGAGCGGGGTGTTCAGTTGAATTTGCGAACACCTGTTCGGTAGGGTGTTGGGATGGGAGCCTCCTCGCCGGTGCGGTTGTCACAGGTGACGCCGGTCTCGGCCACGTCGCTTGCCATCGAGCGCATGTTGCCCGTCGACGACACGTTCGCCACGCTGTTTCACACTCCCGGTGCCGAACGCCCTGGTCTGGTGCGCGGGCAGGTGATCCACTGCACCGGCGCCGCGCCGCTGTCGTTGGCTCTGGCGCTGGCGGCAGCCGCTTCCCGGGCGGGGGCCTGGCTGGCCGTCGTCGATGTGCCAGGGCTGGGCGTCGAGGCCACCGGAGAGTTGGGCGTGCTACTCGAGCGGCTGGTGCGTGTTGAGACCGGCCCTGCCGGTCAGTGGGCAGACGTGATGTGCGCCGTGGCCGACGGGTTCGAGCTGATCGTGACGGAGATCCCCCGCGGTGTCTCGGCGGCCACGGCCCGCCGCGTCCACCAGCGCATCCGCGCTCGTGGCGGTGTGCTGCTGACGACGGCGTCTGGGAGGTCGGGCTCGCCGATGTCGAGTGACCTCGACGTGCGTACCGTCTCGCCGCAGTGGAAGGGGCTTGGCGCCGGCCACGGTTATCTGCGCGCCCGGCGGCTCGTGGTGGAGGCATCCGGACGACGCCTGCCCCGGACCCGATCGATCGAAGTGTGGTTGCCGGGCCCCACGGGACGACCCGAGCCGGTCGACGGTGAGGTCATCGACCTCACCGTCGCTGCCGCAGGAGCATGATCCGGCGCATCCTCACCGTGTGGTGTCCCGACTGGTCGGTGGTCGCCGCAGGTCGTCACAGAGAGCTGGCCGTCGTGCTCTCAGCCAACCGGGTGCTTGCCCGCTCGCCGTCTGCGGCGACCGCCGGGATCACCGTCGGGCAACGGCGCCGGGAGGCACAACGTCACTGTCCCGATGTGATGCTCGTCGACCACGATCCCAACCGCGACGCCAGGGCATTCGAACCTGTGGTCCGGACCGTTGGAGCGTTCGCCCCACGCCTCGAAGTGGTGGCCCCAGGGATGTTGTGCATCGACGCCAAAGGCCCGACGCGATACTTCGGGGGCGAGCAAGAGCTGGCGTCCCGACTGGCGGACTCGATCACCGCTGCCGTACCCGGCGTGCGCATCGGGATCGGAGTCGCCGACGGACGGTTCGCCTCGGCCATCGCCGCCCACCGCGCCGCTCCCGAGCTGCCGGTCGTCGTCGAGGCCGGCACATCGCCGGAGTTCCTGGCCCAGCTGCCGGTGTGCTGGCTCGACGTGGTCGGGCGCCAGGACGCCACCGACCAGGGTCGCGAGCTGGGTGAGCTCGTCGAGCTGCTGGCCCGGCTGGGGTTGTCGCGCCTTGGCGACGTGGCCGCCATGTCCCCCCGAGACTTGATGGCCCGCTTCGGTCGGATCGGGGTGCTGGCCCATCGTCTGGCCAGCGGTGTCGATGAGCGACCACCCGACACCGTCGACCCACCCCACGAATGGGATGTGGCCCATACGTTCGAGGATCCGCTGGAACAGATCGAGCCCGTCGTGTTCGCCGCCAAGTCGCTGGCCGACGGGTTGTCGGCCACGCTGTCTGACAACGGGCAGGTGTGCACACGGCTCGTAGTCGTGGCCGAGACCGATCACGGCGAGCGCAGCGAGCGTGCCTGGTACCGGGTCACGGGCCTGTCGGCGGCGGCGATGGTGGAACGGGTCCGCTGGCAGCTCGACGGGTGGGTGTCGCAACCGGGCGGCCTGAGCGCCGGGATCGTGCTGCTGCGCCTGGTGCCCGACGAGATCCGCTGCGACGACGGCGAGCAAGCCGGACTATGGGGCGGGCGCTCCGAGGCCGACGACCGGGCCCGGCGGACGATGACCCGCCTGGCTGGTCTCATCGGCGATGGCGGCGTTCAGGTACCCGTGTGGCGCGGTGGCCGGCTGCCGGCCGAGCGCTACGGCTGGATCCCGGCTGCCGTCGCCGACCTCGACCGAGCCGGGGACCGCCTGCCAGACCATCGTTCCGAGCCGTGGCCGGGGGCCCTCCCCGCACCGTCACCGCCGGTCGTGCTCGATGACCCTGAACCGCTGGAGGTGCTCGATGCCGGCGGTCACCCGGTCATGGTCACCGGGCGGGGGACCGCCACAGCGCCACCGGCCGCGGCAGCGGGACGCCGCGTCGTGGCGTGGGCGGGGCCATGGCCCGTCGAGCAGTGCTGGTGGCAGCCGGATCAGCGGCGCCGGTTGGCCCGGTTCCAGGTGCTACTCGACGACGGGACGGCGCAGCTGCTGGTCGTCGAACATCGACAGTGGTGGCTCGTCGCGACGTACCAGTGACGTGCTCTTACCGTGACGGCGATGGAGCTCATGACGACGGTGGCGCCGGCGTCGGTCAGGACTCTTCCCAGTGTTCGACATACTGGATGAGATGTATGACGTCGGCGAGCGGGTGGGCGGGGATGCTCCGTGCTGGGCGCACCTGGAGGATCGCTTGCTCTATGAGCGCGTCTGCCAGGACGTGACCGAGCGGGTTCCAGTCGACGAACGCGAGCGCAAGAGCGTGGCCACGTTCCTCGCGCAGTTCGACCGCCTGACCGCTCCGTTCGACGAGGACTCGTCGCCGGTGCACGTGACCGGCTCGGCTGTCATCGTCGGAACGAAGGGCGTGGTGCTGCACCGGCACCGCCGTCTCGGCATCTGGATTCAACCCGGCGGCCACATCGACGACGGCGAGACGCCGTGGGAGGCGGCTCGCCGGGAGGCTGTCGAGGAGACGGGACTGCCGGTGCGGTTTTCCCATGTCGACGGTGGCCGTGATGGTCGAAGCCCTGCGCTGCTGCACGTCGACGTGCACCCCGGACCGAAAGGTCACACCCATCTCGATCTCCGATACCTGATGGAGAGCGACGACGTGGCGCCGATGCCAGCCGAGGGCGAGAGCGACGAGGTGCACTGGTTCGCCTGGGACGCCGCCATCGAGCGCACCACCGATGGGCTGAGCGGCTTGCTGACCTCCTTGCGTCCGAGGCTCAGTAGCTGCTGATCGCCCTCGTGGCGGCGTCGACGTAACCGCCGCCGAACTTGATCGCGTGCACCACGAGCGGGGCGATCTGGTGGAGCTGCACTCGATCCTCCCAGCCCTCGGCGAGGGGGTGGTGGTCGTGATAGGCGGAGAAGCATGCCGCAGAAAATCCGCCGAACAGCCGCATCATCGCCAAGTCGAACTCGCGGTGACCGCCGTGCGCTGCCGGGTCGATCAGCCAGCTCTCGCCTGCGGCATCGACGAGCCGGTTGCCCGCCCACAGATCACCGTGCAGCCGGGCGGGGGCTTCGTCGTCCTCGAACCGCTGGAGTGATGCGGCCACCCGCTCCAGCGCGACGATTGCGCCTTGGGAGAGCGCCGCTGCGTCCGTAGCCAGCCGGGCGAGCGGCAGCAGCCTGCAGTCGGCGTAGAACGCCGACCACGTGTCGTGCGGGTCGTTCGGGAGCCGGCGACTGCCTGTGGTGGCGCCGTCCTCCCGGCCGAAACATGGCGCGCCGGCGTCGTGTAGTCCCGCCAGCTCTCTGCCGAACCGTTCGTCGGTGTGCGCATCGGAGTGGCCGCGCTCGATCCAGTCCAGAACGAGGAATGCAGGACCGCCTCGGTCCCCGTCGGAGTAGACGAGCACATGCGCGCAGCGAACGATGCCGGCGTCGCTGAGCCACTCGAGCCCTCGAGCTTCGGTGCGAAAGAACCCGGCCGGCGGCTGTGGATGGGTCTTGGCGAACAGGCGGCGGCCGTCGACGAGGGTGACCTCGAACGCTGCGGCGACGTCGCCGCCGTGCACGACGGACATCGACGCCACGGCGAGACCTGTCGTTTGCTCGACGGCGGCGCGTAGCGAGTCGGCCTGTTCCATCCTGGCCAAGATCGTACGGGGAACTAACGGCGGCGGCCCGGCGTCCAGTGGTGTATGAACCGAACGAACCTGCGCACCGTGCCTGCGGCGCTTCTCATCGCTCTGGTCTTCTTGTCGGCGCTGTCCGCCTGCGGCAGCGATGGTCGCGAGAGTGATGACACCACGGTCGACACGACGGCCCGCACGACCGACGACGGCACGGTGGAGACGACCGGGACGCAGGCGTTGGACCCGTCCTCGACCGTGATCGAGTACCACTTCGGTGACAGTTCGGTACCACCCGAGTACCACCGCAGCTACACACTCACCGTCCGCAAGGGCGAGGCGCGCCTCGTCGTCGACTCCTATGGTGACGTGCTCCACGACGTGTCGCGATCGATCGGCAAACGGTCGTGGACGGCCTTGCTCGAAGGGGTCGCGGATCTCGAGAGCACCACGCTCGAGGAGGAGTCCGGCTGCAGCGGCGGGACATCACGGTCGCTCGAGGTGGATGACGGCGAGACCGTCGTGCGCATCGACATCGGGCTCTGCGACGGTGATCACGAACCCGAGGCGGCGGCGCTCGACTCGCTGCTCGAGCCCGTGCTCGACGAGTTCGACATGAGCAGTATTCCTCGCTGAAGACGGAGGCTGACTCACCCCGCATCGATCTGGGCGTGATTCCTTCCATCCGGCGTTCTGGGTGTGGATGTTCGCAGGGGCTGACACGATCGACGCCCAGAACATTCGGCGCCGGCCGGCTGGGTCGCCGGCGCCCCTGTCGGAGTTGCGGTTTACGAACGAGTGTTCGATACTGGGTGGGTGGGGTTCAACAACCCGTCGTGGACCTGGAGCGAGCTTGAAGCCACGCTTTCGGGGCGTGGTCGTGACGGGCGCGCCCCCGGTTCGCCGTCGTGGAACGCCGGAGGTGACGGTCCGGCTTGGAGCCGCAAGCGCCAGCCGTTCGAACCTGAGGTCTCCCGCACCCACGGCCGCGTCGGTTATGCCGAGCTGCACTGCCATTCGAACTTCTCGTTCCTCGACGGAGCCTCGCACCCCGAAGAGTTGGTGACCGAGGCGGCCCGGCTCGGTCTCGAAGCGCTGGCGCTCACCGATCACGACGGCTTCTACGGCATCGTGCGCTTCGCTGAGGCCGCCCGGTCCGTCGGCCTGCCGACGGTGTTCGGCGCCGAGGTCGCCCTCTGCTCGCGGCTTCGCCGCCCCGGTCACAGCCCCAACCGCGGACTTCGACCGAGCGTGGGGTCCCACCCCCACGCCGGGCCGTCCAATCACGAACAGCGCCTGTTCCGCTCCGAAGCCGACACCCAGACCCAGGTCGACACCGGGCGGGTGCCTGACTCGCACGCCCCCGATCCCCACGCCGAGCATCTGCTGCTGCTAGCCGACGGACCCGATGGATACGCCCGCATCGCAAGGGCACTCAGCGGGGGACACCTGGCCGGGGAGAAGGGAGCGCCACAGTTCACGCTGGCCGACGTGTCCGGCACCGTCGGCGGTCACGTGTGGGCACTCACCGGGTGCCGCAAGGGATCGGTACCGGCGGCGCTCGTGGCCGAAGGCCCGGCGCCGGCCGGGCGGGAGCTGGCAAGACTGATCGAGGCGTTTGGGCGGGACCGGGTGTTGGTGGAGCTGTGGGATCACGGTGACCCGCTCGACACGGCTCGCAATGACGCCCTGGCCCGGCTGGCCCACGAGCACGACGTGATGTGCGTGGCTACCAACAACGTGCACTACGCCACACCGACCCAGCGCCGCTTGGCCACGGCGCTGGCCGCCGTGCGGTCGCGGCGCAGCCTGGCTGAGATCGACCCCTGGCTCCCGGCCGGCGCCGGCGCCCACCTGCGATCGGGGGCCGAGCAGGCCCGTCGTTTCGCACGCTACCCCGGTGTGGTGGAGCGCACCGTCGAGATCGCCAGAGCGGCGGCGTTCGACCTGTCGCTCGTCGCCCCGAAGCTGCCACCGTTCCCCTGC
>JACDHN010000283.1 GCA_013821025.1 Acidimicrobiia bacterium
CGCCAACGTCGTGTCCGAGGCGCGACGAGCCACCGCCCGTCTGCGCTCCCCGCCTGACGGCGAGGACTGGATTGCCCGTACTCTCAACTCCAGCCTGGTGCTACACGAGCGGATCGTCACCGATGTCGACGTGGTCGATTTGCTTCTCCATCGAGCCCGCCAGGAGGCGCCGGCCCGAGGCCACCGTGACGCTGCGTGCCGCCGTCGAGCAGATCCGCGGCATGCCGTTCGCTGAGTCCGGCTATCTGTGGCCCGACGCGGAAGGCATCACGTCCCGGCTTGTGGTGCTGGCGACGGCATGCTGCTGCGAGCTGGCAGAGCTGCTGCTCGAGCAGCATGACATTGAGGGCGTGTTCTGGGCCACGGGTCAGGGCTTGAAGGTGCTGCCTGGGCACGAGGAGTTGATCGCCTACCGCATGCGTGCACATGGTCGGGCAGGGGATCGAGCGGGTGTCCGCCACGAGTGGGAGGCATACGAGCGGGTGCTGCTGGGCGATGCATGGAGCGATGGCGAGCCGGCCCCGAGACTCGTGCGGCTGCGCCAGGAGCTGCTGTCGACGGCGGCGCTGAGCGAGACGTCTGCCGCGTCCTGACCGCGGGTTGGGGCGGCGCCGTCTCGTGACCGGGCGAGCGTCAAGCGTTGGTCCAGCCCGAGCCATCGAGCGCCGCAGTGCGGCAGCTGTCAGGTCCCGAGCGGGTTCAGGAGCGCCTTCTTGCCGTTGAAGGCGAAGAGCAACAGGTCGACCATGCGGAACGTCTCCTTGTTGGGGCCGAGCGAGGGACGCCACGTCGGGTCGCGGACGATGGACACCCGGCTGCCCTCAATCGCCCGATGGAAGGTCTCGGCGACGATGCGGGCGCCCACGCCCTTCAGCCGGCCGGCGTTGAACTCGGCCTCGCGCAGGACGTAGAACCACAGCGGCGTGTTCTTGACGAGTGCGGTCCGCTGCGGCTGCGTGAGTGCGTTGAGGTCGGCGCCGTTCCTTCCGTCCCGGATCTGGGCGCTCGTGAGGTTGCTGACCGTCACTCCTCTGTTCCTGAGGAACTTGGCCATCTGCTGACCGCTCGCCAGCCTGACCATCGTCGCCCGTGTCAGATTGCGAAGTGCGAGATTGTCTTCGCCGGCGGGCAGGCCGGGCAGACGCGCCAACGCGTTCACGAGCGACGTATCGATGCGCCTCGCCCGATTGAACTTGGCCTCGGGCACGGTGAGATCGGCCCGGTCCGCCTCGCTGAAGTCGTACAGACGACGGAAATCCGCGATCCAGATGCTTTGAAGCCGCCGCTCGCCACCAAGGTTCCCGCTGCCGGCTGCGAACGTGAACAGCGCGTCGAGTGTGGCGGTGCCGTCATCGAAGACCACGTTCCAGCTGTATTCCCGCCGGATCATCGAATGGCCGAGTCGGAATGCGGCCACGGAGAACTCGATCGGCATCGTCGGGACGTCGGTGGCGAGCACTCCCACCTCGAACGCCTTGCGGCCGTTGGTGAAGACATCGTTCACCACGCCCGGCGCGCAGATGCGGGGCAGGTAGTCGGTCCGCAGCATCCATTGGTAGTGCCTGATGACCTTGTCCCGCGCAGTGGCGAAGCGTTGGGCCGGGGGAACTGACGTGGGCAGCGTGTCCACGATGCGGTTGTGGAACCGGATCATCGCCAGGTGCGTCTGGGCGACGGCGAGGTTCTCGTCGTTCCGCGGATCCGGGATGATGGCCTTGCGTTTTCGGGCCACGGTCGAGCCAGCACCCCGCGGAAGATCGAAACCGTCCATCGCCGGGGTCTCTTCGAAGGCGAGCGTCCTGCCCGTGTTCAAATGGATGCCATCCGCCTCGTAGAACCTGGCCGAGCCTGGGTCGGACGGCCCGGCGCCGTACAGCGAGTCAAGGTCGAGGCTCGGCGATCGTGCCTGCAGCAGATCTGCGGGCGACACGCTCTGCCCAAGCGTGACCTTGGTCTTGTCGAACGTGAGGTCATGATCGACGAATTGGCCAAGATACGTGAACCCGGCAGGTACCGCCGACGCCGCCCCGCCGCCAGCGGTCATGCTCTGCGCGATCTTCCTCCGGGTCGCCGCGCCGAGCTGGGGGGTGATCCCGCTTGGGCCCATGCGCGAGAAGCGGAACGGCGGTGCCGCCGCCTCCACGGCGGCCGCCAGCGTGCCCCCGCGGCCACCGAGGCTCTGACCAACGAGTCCTTCCCCGATGACGAAGTAGCTCTCCGACCCGTGCCTTTCCACGCTGCCTCCAGTCCCGGGAATCTGCCTCGGCGTGGACACCTGCACAGCCATCGTAGACCGCCGTCCGACGGCGCCACGCGAGCGGCCGGAGCCGTGCACCGCCCCATCGGTATCGTCACCTTCGAGGGCGTGGTCGCCGCGAACCGGCGGGATCCGCAGTACCGGTGAAGTCCGTGTGAAAGTGATCGATCATCAACACACGAAGGATGACGCAACATGAACTGGACACTTGAAGTGGTATGCGTTCCCGTGACGGACGTGGACCGTGCCAAGGCCTTCTACGCCGAGCAGCTCGGGTTCAACGTGGACCACGACAGCATCTTCAGTGAGGAGTCCCGCGTCGTCCAGCTGACGCCGCCGGGGTCGGGCTGTTCGATCGTCGTGGGAACGGGGGTCGTTCCGGCGATGCCGCCGGGCATGGTCCAGGGTCTGCAGCTGGTGGTCCCTGACGTCAAGACCGCTCGAGCTGAGCTGGCAGGGCGAGGTGTCGACATCACCGAGGTCCAGGTGTACGACGAGGACGGTCTACGCCCCGTCCGTGATGGTGACGAGCTCAACAACGTCGGCTTCTGCTTCTTCAGCGATCCGGACGGTAACGGCTGGGCTGTGCAGCAGATCAACGCCCGCGCCTGAGACGTGACCACCCGCAGCGGTCAGCGCGCGGTAGCGACGGACCAGGCGCCATAGCCGCCGAGCAGGTCGGCCACGTCGGCGAAGCCCGCTGCCGCCATGCGGCTGGCGGCGATCGACGACCGGTAGCCGCCGGCGCAGTAGACAACGGTCGGCTTCGAGGCGTCGAGGGTGCTCAGCCGCTCGTTCAGCCTGGTGAGCGGGATCTCGACGGCACCGGGGATGACGCCTTTCGACGCTTCGCCCGGTTGGCGGACATCGATCAGTTGGAGGTCACGCTCTGACTCCACCAGCCGCTCCAGTTCGGCCACGTCGAGGCGCCTGCTGCGCGACAACTCGTCGGGGTTCGCCACGAACGCAGCGACCGGCTCGTGCAGGAATCCGACGACGTTGTCGAACCCGATCCGCGCCAGCCGATTCTTCGCCTCTCGCTCCATGCCGGGCTCGGTGACGAGGATCATGGGTGCCCCGGGCTGGATCACGCCGCCGACGTACTCGGCGTAACGGCCGGCGAGCCCGACGTTGATCGAATCCGACAGATGCCCGATGGCGAACTCGTTGGGGTCACGGGTGTCGAGCACGACAGCGCCGGCGCGCTGCTTGCGCAACACGTCTTCGAGTGCCAGAGGCGACGGGCTGGCTTCCTCGTCGAGGATCTCGTGCACTTCGCGATTGCGTACGGCGTCGTACGAGAAGTAGGCGGGCGGCAGGCTGTGGCCCTCGGTGACGACGTGGACGAACGCCTCCTTCGTCATCGCCTGCACGGCGTAATTCGTCGCCCGTTGGTCACCGATCGTCGACCACGTCTCGCTGGACAGGTTTTTGCCGCACGACGACCCGGCGCCGTGTGCCGGGTACACACGGGTGGTGTCGGGCAACGTCATCAGTTGCTGGTGCAATGAGTCGTAGAGGCAGGCCGCAAGTTCGTCGCTGGTGACGCCCTTCGAGGACAGCAGGTCGGGCCTGCCGACATCGCCGATGAACAGCGCATCGCCGGTCAGCACGCCGAAGGGTTCGGCGTCGTCCGCCAGCGGACACGATGTCGCCCCGGTGGACGGCGACCTCGGCGGTGATCGTCTCGTACGATCCTGATGTGCAACAACTGGAGTTCTTCGTCGAGCCGTTCTCGGAAGGACAGCCTGGGCCGCACGTGACGGCGGCGATCGCC
>JACDHN010000061.1 GCA_013821025.1 Acidimicrobiia bacterium
TCTAATCGACGTGCTCGCCTCCAATCCCTCGGTCCTCGGCTCGAGGGGTGATGACCTGCTCTCGGCACTCGAGTCGGTGGCGGACGAGAACAGCGACGACCAGAGCAAGGCCGCCAGCGAGGCAATCCGAGACCTCGACAAGTGGGTGCGCCAAGGTGAGCTCGACGCCGGAGCGGCGGCAACGACCCGGTCGGTGCTCACCGAGCTCGCCGACAAGGGCGACAACGGGAACGGGGGTAACGGCGACGACGAGGGCGGCGGGGACGACTGACCGCACGTCGGCGCCGCTCGCTACCGTGAGGCCTGTGGCGACCGCGCCGACCACCCAGCTCGTCGCCGTCGTCAAGCGCGAGTGCGAGACGTGCCAGATGGTCACGCCCGTCCTGCGCGAGTTGCACCGTCGCCGCCGGCTCGTCGTCTACACCCAGGACGATCCAGCGTTCCCAGAAGGCGTCTCTGCAATCCATGACGACGACCTGGCCGTCAGCTGGCACCAGCAGATCGACACGGTGCCCACACTGATCCGCATGGATGGTGACGTTGAGGTCGAACGAGCGGTCGGTTGGTCGCGAGCCGAGTGGGAACGTCTCTCGGGCGTCGACGGTCTCGCTCCCGACCTGCCGCCGACTCGCCCCGGATGCGGCTCGATGAGCGTCGACCCCGATCGAGTGGACGAGCTGCGGCGGCGCTTCGAGGGCGGCCGGCTGCACTCCCGCCACGTCGAGTTGGCTGACGAAGAGGACGACATCGAGGTCATGTTCCAGCGGGGATGGAGCGATGGCCTTCCGGTCGTGCCGCCCACCGAGGCGCGGGTGCTGCGCATGCTCGATGGCACGTCTCGCGCTCCCGAAGATGTCGTCGCCACCGTGCCGCCCGACCTCGTGGACGTGACGGTCGAGAAGGTGGCGGTCGCCGCCGTCATGGCCGGGTGCCTGCCCGAGTACCTGCCGTGGGTGATCACGGTTGTCGAGGCGATCTGCACAGACGAGTTCAACATCCACGGTGTGCTGGCAACGACCATGCCGGTCGGTCCGGTGATCGTGTGCAACGGTCCCGGCACGCAAGCGATCGGAATGAACGCCGGGGTCAACGCTCTCGGCCAAGGCAACCGGGCCAATCTCACGATCGGGCGAACCGTGCAGCTCGTCGTGCGCAACGTCGGCGGCGGTCGACCCGGCGAGGTCGACCGGGCCACGCACGGCAATCCTGGCAAGCTGTCGTTCTGCTTTGCCGAGCACAGCAAGTGGTCCTTCGGCTCGTTGGCCGAGAGCCGCGGTGCGGCGCCGGGAGCCGATGCCGTGACCGTGTTCGCCGGTGAAGGCCCACGCTGCGTCGTCGATCAGCTCTCGCGCACGCCCGAGAGCCTGGCGTCGAGCATCGCAGCCTGCCTGCGAACGCTGCACTCCCCCAAGCTGGTGCTGGTGTTCGACGCCATGTTGGTGCTTGGACCCGAGCATGCTCGTGTCTTCAGTGACTCCGGCTGGGACCGAGAGCGCCTGCTCGCCGAGCTCGATCAGCGCTTGCAGATCCCCGGCACCGAGCTGGTGCGTGGAGCCGCTGGCATCGCCGAGGGCATGCCGGCGGCGTTCGCAGCGCATACCCTGCCCAAGTTCCGTGCCGGCGGCCTGCTGTTGGCAGGTGCAGGTGGCGCGGCAGGGCTGTTCTCGGCAATCATCGGGGGTTGGGCCAACGCTGAGATCGGCAGCCAGCCCGTTACGAGGGAGGTTCGCACATGAGAATTCTCGACGCGGCCGCCGAAGCGCCTGGACGCGCCGGCTATGAACTGCCTGCGCAGAACCGGATCCTCACCCCTGAACGACGCGACCGATGACCCGTTTCGTGCTCGACCCGACGGGCGAGCGTCGGGTGACCCAGCGCCTGCGCCTCGAGCGGCCGTCAACCATCGGCGGCAAGCGCGTCGGTTTGCTCGACATCTCCAAGCCGCGCGGCGACGTGTTCCTCGACCGGCTCGAGTCGCGGCTCAGCGAGGCCGGCGCCCGCGTCCAGCGCTTCCGCAAGCCGACGTTCACCAAGCCGGCCCCGGTCGACCTGCGCCACGAGATCGCCACCCAGTGCGACGTCATCATCGAGGCGCTCGCCGATTGAGGCAGTTGTACGTCGTGCAGTGTGCACGACATCAGCGATCTGGAGCTACGAGGCGTGCCCGGCGTATTCGTGGCGTCGGCGGCGTTCGTCGAGGCGGCCGGCGCCCAAGCGGCATCGCTCGGGTTCTCGGCCATCGCCAGCGTGTTCACGTCCCACCCGATCCAGGATCGTACCGACGACGAGATGCGTGCCTACGCCGACGCCGCCTTCGGCGAGATCACCGCCGCCATCACCTCGCTCACAGTTCCGGCGGGTGGGCCGGGAGTGTGAGCGGTGCGGCCGGGATCAGCATCGTGAGCTCACAGTTCCGGCGGGTGCTCGAACGAGTCGTCAGGTGAGTCGCTCGATGACGCCGAGCAGGCGACTCACGTCGTCGGGCTCGACGTAGCGCACGACACCGGCGCGCACGACGCCGCCTCGATCAGCGAGCCCGAGATGGTCAACGGCCTCGACGGCGTACGAGTGCCCCGCCCACACGGCGATGCGCTCGGCCGCCAGTGCGGCTGCCACCTCGTCGGGACCGTGTCCCTCGACCGTGAACGCCACGGTGGGCGTGCGTCCTGTGACCGTCGGTGGGCCCCATATCCGCACCCCGGGAAGCGAAGTAAGCCCGTCGAGCAGCGGAGCGAACACGGCCAGCTCGGCTGCACTGGTCTCGCCCATGCCTTCATCGATGAGGAACCGGGCCGCGGCGTCCACGCCGGCGATCGCCTCGAAGTTGGGCGTGCCGGTCTCGAACCGGTTGGGGAAGTGGTCGCCCGCCGGGCGCACCTTGGCGATCGGCAGGTCATCGATGAGCGCTGGCGACGCGCACAGCACGCCGGCGTGGGGGCCATACCACTTGTAGGGGCTCGTCATCAGCACGTCGCATTCGAGTTCTGCCACGTCGATGTGCCGGTGCGGCGCCAGGTGCACCGCATCGACGAAGACCATGGCGCCGAAATCGTGGGCGGCGGACACGATCGGGGTCAGGTCGGGCACGGTGCCGAGCAGGTTGGAGGCGCCGGTGACGGCCACCCACCTCGTGCGTTCGTCGATCAGATCGATCACCACTGCCGGGTGCAGCTCGCCGGTGCCGGCGTCGAACGGCGCCAGCACATGCTCGGCGCCTGCCTCGTCGCACGCCAGCCGCCAGGGCGTGACGTTGGCGTCGTGGTCGAGGCGCGTGCCAACGACCCGATCGCCCGGACCCAGTGTGGCGCCCACGGCCCTGGTGAGGGCCAGGGTCATCGTCGTCATGTTGGCTCCGAAGGCGATCATCGATGGCTCGGCACCGAGCAGCTCGGCGACCGTGGTGCGGGCCTGGCGCATCAGATCGTCGCAGGCGTCGGAACCGGCGAAGCCGCCGCCGCAGTTGGCATTGCGACCGCTCGACGCCCATTGCGTCATGGCGTCGATCGCCACGTCGACCATCTGCGTGCCTGCCGGGCCGTCGAAGCGGACCCAATCGTCACGCAGTCCTGGAAAGCGATGACGCAGCGAGGTGGCGACCATCGACGAAGTGTGCCAGCAGCATCGTCGTTCTGTCACTGAGAATCGGGGCGTTCTGCCCGATCGCCACTGACGAAACGGGGGTGGGGTGGGTGCCGGAGGTGCCCGTACCCTGGCGTCGTGGCCGGACCGATCGACGAGCAACGCGCAGCGTCCGGCGATGGCGTGCTCGCCCCGCACCGCAAGGCGCTGACGATCGGCATGGTGTCGACGGTGACGCTGGTGGCGTTCGAGTCGCTGGCCGTGATCACGATCCTGCCCGACATCGAAGACGACCTCGTCGGCCTCTCGTGGTATGGGTGGGTGACGTCGGCGTTCTTCCTCGGCACGTTGATCGGCATCGTCGTCGCCGGCGACCAGGCCGACCGCCGCGGCCTCGGACGCCCCTACGTCACCGGATTGTCCCTGTTCGCGCTCGGCCTCGTGCTGGGTGGCCTCGCCATGTCGATGCCGGTGCTCGTGGCCGCCCGGTTCGTGCAGGGGCTCGGCGCCGGCGTGGTGCCGGCCATCGGCTACATCGCCATCGGGCGTGTGTACCCCGAGGCACTGCGGCCACGGATGTTCGCCGTTCTGTCGACGGCCTGGGTGGTGCCGGGCATCGCCGGGCCGGCGCTGGCCGAACGGGTGTCCAACGGACCCGGATGGCGGTGGGTGTTCCTGGGCCTGATCCCGCTCGTGCTGATCGCAGGAACGATCGTCATCCCCGCCATGCTCGCCGTGCGCTCCGATGACGAGACGCTCGATGCCCCGCCGCGAGGCCGACTGGTTGATGCAGTACTCGTGGCAGGCGGTGCGGCGATGGTGGTGGGCGCGTTCACGTCGTCGGTATTGCTCGTACCGCTGCTCCTCGCCGGAGGCATCGCCGTCGGCTTCCGCCCGCTGCTACGCCTCACGCCGCCGGGCACGTTCCGGGCTGCCTCGGGGCTGCCCGCCGTGATCCTGTCGCGAGGGTTGCTGACGTTCGGGTTCTTCGGCGCCGACACGTTTGTGCCCCACGCCCTGACGGACGCCAGGGGCGCTTCGACGGCGTCTGGCAGCATCGCCGTGTCCGCCTCCGTGCTGGGATGGACGAGCGGATCGTGGCTGCAGGAGCGCAAGGTGGCAACTCTCGGCGAGCGCACACTGATCCGCGCCGGCTACGTGCTGCTGGCGGCCGGCGGCGCCGGGGTGGCCGTCACGGCGGCCACGGTGACGCTGCCGGTGTGGCTGATCCATGTGTCATGGACGGTCGGCGGCCTCGGCATCGGCATCGCCTACTCGGTGCACTCCCAACTCGTGCTGTCGCGCTCCCGCAC
This sequence comes from Acidimicrobiia bacterium, assembly GCA_013821025.1. Classification (GTDB taxonomy): domain Bacteria; phylum Actinomycetota; class Acidimicrobiia; order Acidimicrobiales; family Ilumatobacteraceae; genus JACDHN01. The sequence goes on from JACDHN010000061.1 coordinate 4,893, forward strand.
TGCCGAGCTCGGTGCAAGCACATCGGCGCTGCAACTGTGTGACAACCTCGGCGTGGCGCTCGGGGCCGGCGTCACCGGTGCGGTCGTCACGTTCGCCGACGGGCGTTCGTGGGACCCGGGTAACGGCGTGGCCCTGGCGCTGCTGATCCCCGTGTCAGTGGCGGTCGGCGGTGTGGCACTCTCGACCCGGCTGCCGTCACGAAGACAGGCGCCGGTCTCCAGGGGTACTGTGCCGTCGCATGGCAACTAACGACTCCTACGAACCCGGCACCCCGTCGTGGGTGGACTACATGGCCGCCGATCTCGACGCCGCCAAGACGTTCTACAGCACCATCTTCGGATGGGAACTGGACGACCAGTTCGATCCCGACGGCAACCACATCTATACCGGTGCCACGAAGGATGGCAAGCGCGTGGCCGGGCTCTTCGCCCAGCCCGGCGAGCTTGCCGATCAGGGCGTGCCACCGATGTGGAACACCTACGTCACCGTCGCCGACGCCGACGCCGCCATGGAGGCCGTGACCGCCGCCGGTGGATCGGTGATCATGCCGCCGATGGACGTCATGGAACATGGGCGCATGGCGTCGTTCCTCGATCCCACGGGAGCTGCGTTCTCGACGTGGCAGCCTCGCAACCACAATGGTGCCGAGCTCGTGAACGAGCCCGGCTCGCTGGTATGGAACGAGCTGGTCACGCCCGACATCGCCACGGCATCGGAGTTCTACGCCAAGGTGTTCGCCTGGCAGGCCGCCGACAACCCGATGGGCGACGAGGAGTACACCGTGTTCCACCTGGCAGACACGACACCCGAGCAGGCCATCGCCGGCGGGATGGCGCCGCCGATGCCGCAGATCCCGACGCACTGGTCCGTGTACTTCGGGGTCCAGGACACCGACGCCACGATCGAGGCGGCCACCGGTGCCGGTGCCCGGCTGATGGGTGAACCTCAGGACTCGCCGTTCGGTCGGACCGCCCATCTGCTCGATCCGCAGGGTGGTGCCTTCGCCATCCTCGGCCTCGGCAACTCTTCCTGACCCGGCGCCCGATCCCACCAACCCAGTCGAGCGCGTCCAGCGGGGGTGTCGACCCGAGATGGCAGCATGGCGGCAAATGACCCTTGCACAGGACTCCCCTGACGTCCCTCCGCCTCCCGAGCGACTTTACACGGCCGAGGACCTGTTCGCTGCGTGGGATCCCGACGACCCGATGTCGGCGGCAGCGACGTTCGACTTTGCCACCTATGCCGCGACTCGTCGCCAGGGGTCCCGGGTGCCCGCCACCCGCCAGATCGCGGAGGCCCGGGCGGCTCATGACGTGGCCGTCAGCTGGCTCCTGGCCGAGACGCTCAACGAACGGTTCCCAGTGGCGATCATGGGCGGTCACGCCATGTCCCGCGACGAGACCGGGTACGAGCTGATCGCTCGGCTGGCCCATCGGCTGGCCGACACCGGCTACACGATCCTGTCCGGCGGTGGACCCGGCGCCATGGAAGCCGCGCATCTCGGGGCCCGCTGCGTGGGGAGCAAGATCGGCATCGACGAGGCGCTCGACATCATCCGCGCCGGCGGCGGCGGCGGCAAGGACCAGACTTCAGACGGCGATGGGCGGCTGCGCTTCCCGTTCCACAATGCCGACGTGCTGTTCGACGCCGCCGGCGCCGTGGTGCCCGAGGAGGTCGAGCGGCTGCACCGGTGGCAGGCTCCGGCGTTCGAGCTGGCCGTCCGTACGGCAGGTGAGGCAGGGCCGAGCATCGGCATCCCGACATGGCTGTACGGGCACGAGCCGCCGACGCCGCTCGCCACCCAGCACGCCAAGTACTTCGAGAACTCGATCCGCGAGGACGGTCTGCTCGGCGTGGCCACAGCAGGCGTCGTGTTCGCGCCCGGCAAGGCCGGAACGCTGCAGGAGATCTTCCAGGACGCTGCGCAGAACTACTACACCACGTTCGGAGACCGTTTCAGCCCCATGGTGTTCCTCGACATCGACGAGTACTGGACGGTGGAGTACAACGTGCGTTCCGTGCTCGAGCGCCTCTTCGATGACAGCCAGGAGCTGAACATGGCGTGGGTCACGACGACCGACGATGCCGTCGAAGTACTCGTCGCCGCCAACCCCGGCGTCCGCAGCACCCGCGCTCAGCGCTCAAGCGGATGAGCGGACACGTGGTCGTTCCGACGAACGTCAGCGTGACCTTGGGCGTGAGCGGGAGGTCCCGCCAGAGATCTGACCGAGGCCTAGGCGGCGTATGCCGCTTCGGCGTGCTGGCTGAGATCGAGGCCCTCGTCCTCCTGCGACGACTCGACCCTCAGGCCGATCGTTACGTCGAGCACCTTGGCGATGATGAAGCTGGCCACGAACGAGTACGCCAGCGTGATGGCGCTGCCCACGATCTGGTCGAAGAGCAGATCTGCGCCGCCGCCGAGGAACGTGCCCTCGTTGGCCACCAGTGAGTTGATCGTCGAGTCGGCGAACAAGCCGAGCAGGATCGAGCCGACGAGCCCGCCTACCAGGTGGACGGCGATGACGTCGAGGCTGTCGTCGAGGCGCAGCAGTTGCTTCAGGCTGAGCGCCAGGTAGCAGACGACGCCGGCGATGAGACCGATGTAGATCGGCGCCATGCCGCCGACGAAGCCGGCGCACGGCGTGATCGCGACGAGGCCGGCAACGGCGCCCGATGCGGCGCCGAGCGTCGTGGCATGCCCGCTCTTGATCCGCTCGACGGCGAGCCAACCGAGCATCGCCGCCGAGGCAGCGAGGAACGTGTTCATGATCGCCTGGGCAGCAACAGCATTGGCGGCGAGCGCCGAGCCGGCGTTGAACCCCGCCCAGCCGAACCACAAGATCCCGGTTCCCAACACTGTGAACGGCAGGTTGTGCGGTGGCATCGGCTCGTTGCCGTAACCCTTGCGGGCCCCGAGGACGACGATCACTGCGAGGGCGGCGGCGCCGGCGTTGATGTGCACGACCGTGCCGCCGGCGAAGTCGAGCGTGCCCAGGTCGGCCAGGTAGCCGCCGGCGAACACCCAGTGGGCGACGGGGCCGTACACGAGGATCAGCCACAGGGAGATGAAGATGGCGTAGGCAGAGAACTTCATGCGGTCGGCCGTTGCGCCGGTGATCAGCGCCGGCGTGATGATGGCGAACGTCATCTGGTAGGCGCAGAACAGCACGAACGGGATCGTCAGCGTCTCGAAGAACGCCTCACCGGTCGGCAGCTCGGCGCCCACGTCCTTCATGAACGCGTAGTCGAAGTTGCCCAACCACCCGGCGTCGCCGGCGCCGCCGAAGGCGATGCTGAACACGATGACGGCCCACAGCACTGCGAGCAGCCCCATCGCGAAGATGTTCTGCATCAACATGCCGAGCACGTTCTTGGAGCGGACCATGCCGCCATAGAAGAACGCCAGGCCCGGAGTCATGAAGAGCACCAGGGCCGTCGCCATCAGCACCCACGCGGTGTCGCCAGTATCCAATGATCTCTCCTCACGTCGGAAGGGGACTGCGGGAGAGATTGGAGGCACGGTGTTTCCACAGTGTTTCCGCGCATTGACGCGCTCGTGAACGCTTGCTGGGCGGAAGGTCGGTGTCGCGCTAGCGGCGTGCGGCGATCGCCGCCCGCGCCGCCACCTGGACGGGATCCCACACGCTGGAGAATGGGGGGGCGTAGGCGAGGTCTGTCATCATCAGCTCCTCGACGGTGAGCCGTGACCACAGCGCCATGGCCAGCACATTGATGCGCATGCCGGCACCACGCCCACCGACGATCTGCGCCCCCAGCACTCGTCCCGACGGCTTGTCGAACGTGAGCTTGACGGTCATCGGGTCGGCGTCGGGGAGGTAGCCGGCATGCGTGGTGGCCTCGATCGTGACCGAAGCAGCATCGAGTCCCTCGCATTCGTCCTCGAGAGCACCGGTGCGAGCGATCTCGAGGTCGACGAAACGGGTGATGGCCGTGCGGACGACGCCAGGGAACGTGGCCGAACCACCCGTGACGTTGACGCCGATCACGACTCCCTGCTTGTTGGCGTGCGTGCCGAGCGGGGTGTGCTTCCACCGATTGAGCACACGGTCGTGCACCTCGATGCAATCGCCGGCCGCCCACAGGCCGTCGGCGACGCGCATCGAGTCGTCGGGACGGATGCCGCCGTGATCGCCGACCTCGATGCCGGCATCGACGGCCAGCGACGTGTCGGGCTGGACGCCGATACCGAGCGCCACCACATCACACTCCAGCAGTTCGTCCCCGATGCGGACACCCGACACGCAGCCCGTCTGGTCGACCTCGAAGCCCGTGGCGCTCGTGGCGTTGCGGACGTCGATGCCGTGACCCTCCATCGACTTCGTGATCAGACTTCCCATGTCGGCGTCGAGCGTGGACATCGGCTGGGGTGGCTGGCTGACGAGCGTCACGTGCAGGCCCCTGGCCAGCATCGTCTCGGCCATCTCGACGCCGATGAACCCGCCGCCGACGATGACCGCCCGCCGCATCGGGCGCCGTGTCGCCAGAGCAGCCAGCACCCGGCGCCCGTGGTCGATGGTCTGGATGCCGAACACACCCTCGGCGTCGAGACCGGGCAGCGGCGGCCGTACCGGTCGGGCTCCGGTGGCCAGCACCAGGTCGTCGTACTCGATGTGCGACTCGTCACCGCTGGCCACGTCTCGCACAGCGATGCGCCCGCGGTCGAGCTGCAGCTCGGTGGCCTCGGTACCGACGCGGACGTCGATGCCGTTGCGACGGTGCTCGTCGGGCGTCCTCGCCACCAGGTCGTCCTCGGTGCCGACCTCGCCGGCGATCCAGTACGGGATGCCGCACTGCGAGTACGACGTCCAGAGCCCGCGCTCGACGGCGATCACCTCGATGTCGTCTCCGGCGCGGCGCTTGGCGCGGCTCGCCGCGCTCATGCCCGCAGCGTCGCCACCGATCACCACGAGTCGTCGGGGCATCACCCGACTGTACCGAGCGTTACGGTTGCCACATGGGTGTCGAGGGGACGTGCGATGACCGATTCATAGCCGTGCGGGAGGCGTTCGAGACCAACTTCGAGCGTGGCGAAGACGTCGGCGCCTCCGTGGCGGTGACCGTCGAGGGTGAGCTGATCGTCGACCTGTGGGGTGGCACCACGGGCACCGACGAGGTGGAGGATCCCGAGGCCAACGTCTGGCAGCGGGACACGATCATCAACACGTGGTCGACGACGAAGACGATGACGGCGTTGTGCTGCCTGATGCTGGCCGACGCCGGTGAGCTGG
>JACDHN010000284.1 GCA_013821025.1 Acidimicrobiia bacterium
GGGTATGGGGGCGCAGCCCCCATAGAGGTGGCGGCGTGAACGAGCGCAGCGAGCCGGCTGGGATGGGGTATGGGGGCGCAGCCCCCATGGAGGCGGCGTGAGCACGAGGGCCCGGTCGTCGATGACCGTCGGCCAGCGAGTCGACCGGCTCGACTGGCCGGTGGTCACGTCCGGGCTCGAGCAGCTCGGATGCTCGCTGACGGGCGCGGTGCTGAGCCCTTCGGAGTGCCGCTCGGTGGCCGGGCTGTACGACGAGGATGACCGGTTCCGTTCCACCATCGACATGGCCCGCCACCGCTTCGGCGAGGGTCAGTACCGGTACTTCGATCGGCCGCTCCCCGAGCTCGTCGCCGAGTTGCGGGCGGCCTTTTGGCCGCACCTGCTGCCCATCGCCCGCGAGTGGGCCGAACGCCTCGGTCAGCCGTCCCCGTGGCCCGACGAGTTCGACGATTGGATGGAGCAGTGCCACACCGCGGGTCAACGTCGCCCGACGCCGCTGCTGCTGCGATACGGGCCGGGCGACTGGAACGCGCTCCACCGTGACATCTACGGCGAGCTGGTGTTCCCGCTGCAGGTGGTGATCGGCCTCGATCGCACCGACTCGGACTTCACGGGTGGTGAGTTCGTGGTGGTCGAGCAACGCCCCCGGGCACAATCCCGGGTCACGGTCACGGTCATCGGCCAAGGGCAGGGCCTGGTGTTCACGACTCGTGACCGTCCGGTGCGATCGTCACGGGGCTGGTCGGCGGCGCCGATGCGGCACGGCGTCAGCGTGTTGCGCACCGGCCTGCGCCGCACGCTCGGCATGGTGTTCCACGACGCCACCTGACCGCGGCGTCGGAATGGATACGTTTGCTACCGCGCACCTACTGCGCTCGGAGTACCTGATCTACACCGCCCAGCCGGCACACATCTGACGCACATTTGGGCCGGAACAACGATCTCGCCGAAGTTCGTGGTTTGACCCTCCGAGTGAAGCCTGGCCGTAAGCGCCGCCGCGATCGCGTCTCGGTCATCCTGGTTGATACGACGAGAAGGCAAGCCCTCGAGCTTCATGCCTGCTAGCGCCTCGTGCGTCCACCGGATTCCGCAGATCGCCTTCATCAACTCGCGCTCGCATTCGCGCGAACGTTCACCTCGGCGAGCGCACGTTTTCGGGCTATCGAGCGCTACTACCTCAGGCTCGATCGCAAAGAGCCAGCGCATCACCTCATCGACACCGCCTAGCCGGTGGGGTCCTTTGATCACCTTCGTCCCATCGACGGCTGCGCCGTGGAAGCCCTTGCGGCGGCCGCCAACGTCTATACCGGCCCAACTCATCTCACCAGCTTTCCACGCGCTCTAGGAGTTCGGATGTTGCGCTCGGCGGGAAATGCTATCAATATGTAAGCATGACGAACCTTCTCGTGAGAGATCTTCCCGACGACGTGCACTCCACGCTCCAGCGTCGTGCCGAAGGCGCCGGTCAATCGCTGCAGCAATACCTCGTCGCCGAACTAACCCGGCTCGCCGCGAGGCCGACCATGCCGGAGATCCTCTCCGATCTCAGTGGACTGGAGGGCGGCCGCGTCGGCCTCGCCACTGCTGTAGCGGATCTCGCCGGCGATCGCCCGGCGTCGTGATCGTTGTCGACGCGTCAGTGCTTGCCAACGTTGTAGGTGACGATGGCGAGGACGGTCATCATGCCCGCGCCCGGCTCGTGCGGGATGACGTGGCGATCCCGGATCTCGCCGATGTCGAAACGGTTGCCGTGCTTCGGCGACGCTGGCTCGCCGGTGACGTGTCCGATGGACGGTTCCGACGAGCAGTCGATGCACTCGTGGCGATGCCTCTGGATCGGTTCCCAGCCGCTGCGTTCATGCGTCGGGCCTTCGAACTTCGCGCCAACGTCACCGCCTACGACGCCACGTACGTGGCGCTCGCCGAAGCGCTCGTCTGCCCGCTGGTCACCGGCGACACACATCTCGCAGCAGCGCCGGGCCTCCGGTGCGAGGTCGAGATCCTCCGTCTTTGATCGCACGAGTCAGTGCCTGGCTGACTCCTCGGAGGCGTCTGGCGGGACTGTCTCTAGGATCGGCCTCGATGCGATGCCGGGTTCTGTTGGTGTGCGGCAGTCTGCAGAAGGTCTCGGCGAACCGTGCCGCGCTCGACATCGCCCGCATCCACCTCAGCGGCCTCGGACTCGCAACGGTCGAGGACGCCGACGAGCTCGGCACAATTCCTGCGTTCAACTCTGACCATCTGACGGATCCTCCGCAAGCCGTCGTGTCGTTCCGCCAGCGGATCTCGCGCTGCGATGTCGCCATGATGTCGTGCCCCGAGTACGCCGGGGCGATGTCTGGTGTGCTCAAGAACGCGCTGGACTGGATCGTGGGGTCGGGGGAGCTCTACACGAAGCCGGTAGCGGTGTTGAGTGCCGGCACCACCGGCGGCGTGCATGCGCTTCGAAACCTGATCCAGACGTTGACATGGCAGGGCGCTCACGTCGTCGGCCAACTCGGCATCGCCGGGCCGCGCACGAAGTCTGATCCCAGCGGACGCCTGACCGATCCGGCGACGATCACCGCGATCGAGCGGCTTGTTCAGCAGCTGATCGACGTACGTGTCCTCCCAGTCGATGAGCGCCTCGCACTGGTTCAGCACGTGACGAGCTCAGTGGGGATCGAGGCCGGCCACATCGCATCGATGAGCTGACCGGCCACGGAACGCACCGGCTCGACGCGGACCGACGGAACGCGGTCAGCGCCGTCTCGACCGGCGCCCGCCAGGGCGACCTGGGGGACGCCATGTCACTCCCGGGAAGCGACCGAAGTCGTGGTCGTACGACACGACGCTGCCGCGATGCTCGATCGAGAGCGCAGCGAGGTGGGCATCGTCCACCAGGTTGCCGCCGGTGCCGAGATCATCCAGGAGCCCGCGTACGAGGGACAGGTGCCGAGCGGTGGGCTCGACGATCACGGCGGCTGGCGCCGACGTCCACGCCTCGACGCGATCGAGCGCACCGTCGACCGGCAGTGGGCTCGGGAACAGCCCGGCCTTGGTGGACAGGCGTACGAATGCCAGTATGGCGATCCACGCGAATCCGACGATGGCAGCACCCGACAGGGAATCGTCGAGCCACGTCCGAGCCTCGTCGTGATGCCGGGCATCCTCGTTCACGGCGTAGATGAGGACGTTGGCGTCGACGATGTTCACGATCCGGATCGCAGCTTGCGAGTCAGCTCATCGTCCTCGAGATCGCCGGCGACGGACAGGGCTCGATCGAGGTTGACCGCTGCAGAGCCGAGTGACGCCGTTTGCGTTCGGAACGGGCTTGACCCGCCGCGGCGAGTCAAGCCGTCCCTGATCGCTTCGTTGAGCGCCTGCTTGAATGAGATCCGCCGCTCCCGCATTCGCTGTCGCAGCAACTGTTCGGTGTCGGGCTCGAGGGTCACCGTCGTGCGCATAGTGACAGCATAACATCACGCTATCTGATGCTCTGCTGTCAACATGTGGGAGTGCTGTCGGCAGCGTCGGACACGGTGGACAAGAGATGGCGCGAGACCTCGACCACCCGTCCACCCAAATCGGAGTGGGCAACGGCCACCACGTCGGCGAAGGTGTCGATGTCTCGGGCGACGGGGAGCATCGTGACCGGTCGACCGAGCTCGTGCAGCCGCTGGAGTTGATCGATGCCCGTGCGCGGGGTGCTCATCTCGATGCCGCCGAAGACGGCAGGGTCGACGCCTGCGAGACCGATCACCCAAAACCCGCCGTCGATGGCGAGGCCGAGTGCGTCGATGCCTCGTGCGACGGCTTGCACAGCATCGATGACGGCGGGCACTGCGTGCGGAGTGTCCATCCCGAGAATCACGCCTGGCCCGAGTACGTCGAAACCGTTCGCCAGCCGTTCTCCCAGTCCCCCTTCGCTCTGTTCGACGATCTCATAACCTTTCGGCACCCAGGCCGGTGGCGCACCGTCGAGCAGCAGCACGCGCCGGACGGGCATTGTCGCCACGGCTCCGTCGATGGCGTCGAGGGTGTCCGCG
>JACDHN010000062.1 GCA_013821025.1 Acidimicrobiia bacterium
AGGATCTGCTCCGCACCGTCGATCATCGTAACGACGGCCTGGTCGCCGATCACATCGCCTTCCACGGGGAGTTGCACGGTCTGCAGACCCTCCTGCGCCGCGGCTCTCAACGAGGTCGCAGCGTCGACGGGTTCGATGGACCCATCGATCCGAACCGACGCCACGATGGCCTTGGTCAGCCGGCCGAGAGCGAACGGGTCGTTCCCCGTCTCTTCCAGGGCGCCATCCACGGCGGCCCGAATGAAGTTCTGCTGGCGCTCGATGCGTCCCAGATCGCCCCTCTGATCCTTGCGCCACTCGCCGTCGATGAACTCCTCGTACTGGCGGCTGCGGGCGTACTGCAGCCCCATCTCCCCATCCAGCTGATGGCACCCCGGCTGCAGGTTGAGGCCGGTGTTGTCGTCCTTGGTGGCGTACAGCACACATATCTGAACGCCGCCGATGGTGTCGACCAACTTCTTGAACCCGTTGAAATCGATCTCCACGTAGTGCTGGATCGGGATGCCGAGTGACTCGGTGACGGTGCGGGCCAGCAGTTTGGGTCCGCCGTTGTACGCGGCGTTGATCTTGCCGTCGCCCTGCCCGGGGATGGCGACCCACAGGTCGCGAGGGATGCTCAAGAGCGCTGCGCCGCCGCCCTTCTCGCGGCGCAGGACCATGATCGTGTCGCTGCGGCGACTCGTCTCGTCCGCCGCCTCCAGGGATCCCTCGCGGCTGTCAGAGCCGACCAGCAGAAAGTTCTCGCTCGGTCCATCTTTCTTGGTCATGAACTCGTCGAGGCCTTCGACTCGGCGCACCGCGTTCTCGGTCTCGTCCGCGGCGCGTAGCACTCCCAACGAGCCACCGACGCCGATGAGGAGGGCCGCCACCAACGCAAGAGGCGCCGGGCTGCGGCCGCGTGAGTACCGTCCCATCTGATTGACGCTAACGGTCAGGCTGCGATCGCGGGCGGCACGCTCATGGTGCGGCCGCCCAAGCGCCTGGAGGCGCCGGCTATGAACTGCCTGCGCAGAACCGGGTCCTACCTCAGAACGACGCGACCCACAAACCTGGTTGCGGAAGTGTCTCGTGTCAGCTTTCGGCGCCAGTGTCGCGGAGGTGGACCACATCGCCGGCGTCGAGCCAGTGTTCGCCACCGGAGTCGTCGGTCACGAGCAGTCGACCCTCGGCATCGACATCGGTGGCTCGGCCCTCCATCACCCGTCCGACGAGCTCCACTCGAACGCGACGACCGATCGTCAGGAGCTGGCGCCGGTACTCATCGAGGATGTCGCAGGGCTGATCGTCCACGGCGGCGAGCGTGGCCGCGAGCACGTCGAGGGGATCGTGATCGGGTCCGAGTCGGGCGGCGCCCGGCGGGCACCAGCGGACGTTGAGGCCAAGCCCCACCACCACCGAGCCACCGGCGAGGCGCTGGCCGAGCACGCCGGCCAGCTTGCGGTCCTCGACGAGCAGATCGTTTGGCCACTTCAACCCGGCGTTCACACCTGCCACTTGCCGGCAGGCGTCCACGGCGGCAATCGCCACTCGGTGCATGAGCGTTCCCGGTTCCTGCCCAGGGGTCCGGAACAGCAGCGAGACCAGCAGGCTGGCGTCCGGCGGCGCCTCCCACGTCCGGTCGAGCCGCCCACGGCCCGCCGACTGGTGTCCCGCTACGAGCACGGTCCGGTCCAGCGCTCCCCTGGCCGCTGCGGTCGCCAGGTCGTCGTTGGTGCTGGGGGTCTCGGCCACCTCGTGCACGGTCCACCCGGCAGGCCACCGCTCGGGCCGTTTGCCGCCCCCGCTTCTCACACCATTTACATTGGCACCTGTGCTGCAGAAGATCCTGATCGCCAACCGCGGGGAGATCGCCGTCCGCGTCATCCGTGCCGCTCGCGAACTGGGCATCCAGACGGTCGCCGTGTACTCCGATCTCGATCGCAACGCCTTGCACGTGCGCATCGCCGACGAGGCGTACGCCCTTGGCGGTCAGACGGCGACGGAGAGCTACCTGAACACCGAGACCATCCTCGAAGCCGTCCGCGCCAGCGGCGCCGACGCCGTGCACCCCGGGTACGGGTTCTTCAGCGAGAACGCCGACTTCGCCAGGGCAATCACGGAGATGGGGGTGGCGTTCATCGGACCCCCACCCGAGGCCATCGAGGAGATGGGCGACAAGGTCTCGAGCCGCAAGGCTGCCCAGCGGGGTGGCGCCCCGATCGTGCCGGGCACCACCGAGTTCGCCAAGTCGGCCGACGAGATCGTCGAGTTCGGCAACGCCAGCGGCTGGCCCGTTGCGATCAAGGCGGCGTTCGGTGGAGGCGGACGGGGCATGAAGGTCGTAGAGGACGCCGGCTCCGTCGCCGACGCCATGGCCGGCGCCCAGCGAGAGGCCAAGAGCTTCTTCGGTCGCGACGAGGTGTACGTCGAGCGCTACCTCACGTGGCCCCGCCACATCGAGGTGCAGGTGATAGGCGACCAGCAAGGTGAGGTCGTGTGGGTCTCCACCCGCGACTGCTCGGCCCAGCGCCGGCACCAGAAGCTGATCGAGGAAGCCCCTGCTCCCCACCTGCCAGATGGTGTCGAATCGGCGATGGGCGAGGCCGCAGTCAAGGCGGCCAAGGCGGTCGGGTACTCCAACGCCGGCACGGTCGAGTTCATCTACCAGGACGGCGACTTCTTCTTCTTGGAGATGAACACCCGGCTGCAGGTGGAGCATCCTGTCACCGAGGCGATCACCGGCATCGATCTCGTGGAGTGGCAGATCCGGATCGCAGCCGGTGAGCCGCTGCCGATGACACAGGACGAGGTGCTTGCCACTCGCCGCGGTCACGCCATCGAGGTGCGGATCAATGCCGAGGACCCAGCCGGCGGCAAGTTCCTGCCGTCGCCCGGCCCTATCCGGAGCCTGTCCACACCCGACGGGTTCGGCGTCCGCTTCGACGGCGGGTACGAGGCGGGTGACGAGATCAGCCAGTACTACGACAACCTGCTTGGCAAGCTCATCGTGTGGGGCAAGGACCGCGAGACGGCGATCGCCCGCACGATCCGGGCGCTCGAGGACACGGTCGTCGAAGGCGTGGCGACGACGATCCCAGCCGACCTGGCCATCTTGCGCCACGATGACTTCGCCAACGTCGAGCACTCGACCAGGTGGGTCGAGGAGCGCCTCGATCTCTCAGCGCTCGTGACACACGCAGCGCCCGGCGACGCCGATGAAGGTGCCGAAGCCGACGAGGCCGAGCCAATGGTGGAGCGTTCCACCACCGTCGAGGTCAACGGCAAACGCTTTAGCGTGAAGATGTGGGTTCCAGAAGCGCCAGCGGTGCTGGCCGGGTCGGGAGGTGGGCTTCGCCAGCGGGCCACACGCCGGACACCAGCAGGTGGGGGCGGTGGGGCAGCCGGATCAGGCCAGATCACCGTGCCCATGCAGGGCACCATCGTCAAGATCCTCGTGGAGATCGGCCAGGAGGTCGACGTCGGTCAGCCTGTCGTGCTGCTGGAGGCGATGAAGATGGAGAACCAGATCAATGCCGACAAATCCGGCAAGGTCACTGAGATCAAGGTGGAAGCCGGACAGACCGTCGGCGGCGGCGACGTCGTCGTCGTGATCGGCGATTGACCATGCCCGTCATTTGTGACAAGTACGACCTGTACTTCACCCACGTTCCCAAAGCGGGCGGCTCGTTCGTGGAACGTTTCCTCCGCCAGCAGATGGACGGGCGCCGTGTCGGCCCTCGACACGCGACGTACCGGTGGTGCCCGTCGGAACGGCCCGTCACATACCGCGTGTTCGTCGTGCGCGAGCCGGTCTCCTGGTACAAGTCGTACTGGGCGTACGCACGCGCTGCGACCAAGCCGAGCGCGTGGCCGATCTGGGAGGCCGGCGACAAGCGCCATCCGACCCATCGGCTCGATCTGACAGGTGGGGCGCCAACGTTCGAGCGGTTCGTCCGCAAGGTGCTGCGCGAGTTCCCGAACGGCTATGTGCGTGCGATGTACTGCGATTTCCTCAACGGCTCGACGCACGCCCTGCGAACGGAGCGCCTCTACGACGACTTCGAGTGGCTGCTCGGCGCTGTCGGGTTCGAGAACCCTGGCGTGATCCGCAAATGGCCACGCGCCAACGAGACGCCGACGCAGTTCAGCGAGCAGGCGGTACTACCGATCGAACTCGAAGACGAGCTGCGTGAAGTCGACAACCTCGAAGGGCTGTTGTTCCCGTTCGTACCCTCCGAACCACCTGGATGACTCCAGCGCGCGTGCAAGCGCCGTGGTGATGCGCCACACTGGACCGCGATGAGCACGACGACCAACGCCAGAGCGGCGGCGCGGCGCACGGCGCACCGCGTCCAGCGGCTGTTCGGTGGCACGGAGCAGCCCGGCCCGAGCGAGCACACTGCGGAACCGGTCGATGGGCAGCTCGCTCCCCGCACGGCACTGGTGCAGAACGGCTTCTGCGTCGCTCGCAGTGTGGTTCCCACGTCAGAGTGCATGTGGATGGCGCGGACCTTCAAGCACGAGGCGACTATCAAGAACGGCAAGAAATCCAAGAACATCGACGCCGTCAATCGCTTCCCGAGCGTCAAGACCGTGCTCGTCGATCCGAGGATCCTCGGTGCCGTGCGCAACGCCATCGACACCCAACCTCGCTACCTTCAGATCTCCGACCTGCACTACTTCCACGACACGGCCCTGTGGCATCGGGACAGTCCGTCCAGAGCCGAGGACAGCTCGGCGTCGCCGGACTGGACCGACACGTCGACGCCGTACCGGGTCGTGAAGGCGATCCTCTACCTCGAGAGTGACGAAGCGGCGATGGCCGTCATGGTCGGCTCACATCGCTCGCCCATCGAGATGGACAAGAAGCGAGTGGCTGCATTCGAGCGATCGGGGAAGCACATCATCGTCGGTCCTCACGACGAGGCCAACCGGATCTACACCGACCGTGAGCGATCCCGGCCGCTGGTGTGGACGGCGCGCCCGGGTGATGTGCTCGTCTTCGACGAGCGGCTCTACCACTGCGGTCGGCGAGTGCGCGAAGGACACGTGACCGCGGAGACCGACGCCCGGAAGTTCACGATCTCCTTCGTGTTCGGCGCCGATGACGATCACTCGGCGCGGATGTACTCGTACTTCCGCTTCGCTCGCACCGAGCTCAAGTACCGCGACCTCGACCCGAAACTCTCGAAGGATCTGACCAGGCGCGGACTCGTGCACAGCGCCGGATGGACGAACTTCTTTGCCGAGCACCCCGAGCAGCTCGATGCCGTGCACCTGCGCGATCCATCGAAGCTCCAAGAGCTCAAGGAAACGTTCGCCAACTCAACGTCGACGACCCCGTAATCGCGTAGGTCCAACCCGCCGGTCGCGTCGTTCAAAGGTGAAGCCCCGGGTCGGCACGCCGGCGCCTCCAGGCGCCTCGGCGGCCGCATTGTGAACGTCTATTCAGCGGCTTCGGCGAGGGCTTCGGACAGCGCCGGGTGCACGAGCAGGCTCTCGACGATGTCGGTGACCTTGAGGTTGGCCGTGACGGCGAGGGCGATCACCGAGATCAGCTCGGCGGCGTGACGTCCCACGATCGATCCGCCGAGCACGACTCCCGTAGCAGGATCGGACACGATCTTGACGAAGCCCCTGGGGTCGTTGTTGATCAACGCCTTCGGTGTGGCCGAGAACGGCACTTTCGTGACCCGGATCTTGCGCCCGGAGGCGAACGCCTCTGCCTCCGCCAGACCGACATCAGCGATCTCGGGTTCGGTGAAGATGGCGGATGCAGCCTTGTCGTAGTCGAGATGGCGATGCACCCGAGAATGCAGACCCATCAGGCGCTCGGCCACCTTGCGGCCTTGCATCGCCGCCACCGAAGACAGCGGCAGCTTGCCACTCACGTCGCCGGCGGCGTAGATGTGCTCGACGCTCGTGACGCAGTTGTGATCGATCGGGATGTGACCGCCTTCGTCCACTGCGACCCCTGCGGCGTCGAGGCCAAGATCGTCAGAGTTGGGCACAGAGCCGATGGCGAGCACGGCGTGGGTGGAGTGCACGACTCTCCCGTCGTCGCAGCGCACCACGACGCCGTCGGCCTCGGGATCACGCTCGATCGCCGTTGCCCTGGCCCCCTTGAGCAACTGGACACCTCGGCGCAAGAAGTCCTCCTCCAGCACGGCGGCGACCTCCGGGTCCTTGCCGGGCAGCACCTGCTGGCGCGACACGACGAGCGTGACCTGTGCGCCGAACGACGAGAACATGTGCACGAACTCGACACCGGTGACGCCGGATCCGATGACGGTGACCGAGTCGGGGAACACTTTGGGCGGGTAGCAGTCGCGTGTTGTGAGGATGCGATCGCCGTCGGGCTGACACCACTCGGGAATGCGCGGCCGCGAGCCGGTGGCGATGAGGGCAATGTCGAACTCCACCCGCTCGGAGCCGTCAACGCCGTCAACGTCAACCTCGTGGGGTGACACGAATCGGGCCCTTCCCCGCACCAAGCGGACCCCCTGGCTGTTCAGCAAGTTCGTCGTGCCGTGCTGCAGATGGCTCTTGATGCCCTCGATGCGAGCCGTGAGCGCATCGGTGTCGACCTCGGCGCTGGCCTGCTCCAGCCCCATGCCCGTGGAGCGCCGCAGGAAGCTCATCGCACCCCCTGTGGCGATCATGGTCTTGGACGGGATGCAATCCCATAGGTGGGCAGCCCCGCCGACGACGTCGCGCTCGATCATCGTCACAACGGCACCGAAGCGGGCCGCTGACGTGGCAGCGGTGTTCCCGGCTGGTCCCCCGCCGACGATGACGAACCTGGTGGTCACGAGCCCAGGTTAAGGCGCTGGGCCACCCTCGGGCACGCCGACGGAACGAGCGGGATTGACTCGCGGCCCGGTGTTAGCGTCCACCCGTTGTGAACGACGGCCCAGGCACCGACGAGCCGACCGGAAGCGGGCTGGCGGCGGAGCGGGCACGGCGCACGGCCCATGTCGAGGACCTGCGCGGCGATGGAGCCGAGCCCTACCCGTACCGCTTCGACCGCACGCACACACTCAACGATGTGCGCCGCCAGTGGGGCGATGTGGACTCGGGCACGGAGACCGACGACGAGGTGACCGTCGCCGGTCGCATCCTGTTGTGGCGTGACACCGGAAAGCTGATCTTCGTCACTGTCGGTGACCGCCGGGGCGAGTTGCAACTGTTCATCTCCAAAGCCGTGATCGGCGACGAAGCGTTCGTGGCCGCAAAGCGCCTCGACCTCGGCGACCTGATCGGCGTTCACGGGACCGTCATGACGACCAGGGCCGGCGAGCTGTCGGTGCGGACCGACCGCATCGACCTGCTGGCCAAGGCACTGCGCCCCCTGCCCGACAAGTGGAAGGGCCTCACCGACACCGACACCAGGTTCCGCCAGCGCTACACGGACTTGATCGTCAACGCCGAGGCCCGCCGTACCTTCGAGATCCGCCACGAGATGGTGGCCAGCTTCCGGCGCACGTTGGCCGGGCTCGACTTCGTGGAGGTCGAGACGCCAGTGCTGCACGTCAACGCCGGCGGGGCGCTCGCCCGCCCGTTCGTCACCCACCACAACACGCTCGATATGGACCTTCACCTACGCATCGCCATCGAGCTGCACCTCAAGCGGCTGATCGTTGGTGGGCTGGAGCGGGTGTACGAGATCGGTCGCGTGTTCCGCAACGAGGGCACGTCTCCCCGACACAACCCCGAGTTCTCGATACTCGAGCTGTACCAGGCGTACGGAGATCACACCGAGATGATGGACATCACCCAACGTCTGATCGTCACGGCTGCGCAGGAGGCGCTTGGCACGACACAGATCGACATCTCCGGCGAGGGCGTCGATCTCGCCGATGAGTGGCCGCGGCGGCGCATGATCGACCTCGTCGCAGAGGCGACGGGCGTCGAGGTGCACCCGTCCCAGCCGCTCGACGTCTTGCGGGAGCTGGCGGGACGCCACGGTGTGGCCGTTCAGCCGGCGTCGAGCACGGGCAAGCTGATCGAGGAGATCTTCGAAGCAACGGCCGAGTCCTCGATCAAACGGCCAACGTTCGTGACCGGACACCCACTCGACATCTCACCGCTGGCGCGTGCGGACCGGGATGATCCGGCCTTGGCCGAGCGCTTCGAGCTGTTCGTCGACGCCCGCGAGATCGCCAACGGCTACAGCGAGCTCAACGACCCCGTCGAGCAGCGGACCCGCTTCGAAGCCGAGCAGCGGCTACGTGACGCCGGTGACGCCGACCGGGGCACCATCGACGAGGATTACCTGCGGGCGCTGGAGTTCGGCATGCCGCCCACGGGCGGGCTCGGTGTCGGCATCGATCGACTGGCCATGTTGCTGGCCGGTGTAGACACCATCAAGGAGGTCATCTTGTTCCCGACGCTGAGGCCAGAGCAGTGAGGTACGGACGATGAGGTACGAGCGATGAGCCGCCCCGCATGGGGCGCCGGGTTCACCACCGAGACACCAGTGGGCGAGGTGCTCGACACCTGGTACCGGTGGCTCGGTTGGGGTGAGTACACAGGAGGCGACTTCGACGACCTGCTGACCGGGGCCAACCGCGCCGACGAGCGCAGGGGCGTGCAAGTCCGAGCCGCACGGGTGACCATCGACGTCGACGAGGCACCGGCGTCAGCCAGCGACGCGTACCTGCGCCTGCACCTGCTTTCGCACCGCTTGGCTACACCGAACAGCTTGAACATGGACGGAATCTTCGGCGCCTTGGCCAACGTGGCGTGGACCAACCTTGGTCCCGTCTCGGTCGACCGGGTCGATGACATCCGCTTCGCCGAGGCTCGTGACGGCCGGCGACTGACGGTTCTCGGTCAGGACAAGTTTCCCCGAATGCTCGACTATGTGTCGCCGTCCGGTGTGCGCATCGCCGACGCCGACCGCGTTCGCCTCGGCGCCCACCTGGCCGAGGGCACGGTGGTGATGCACGAGGGTTTCTGCAACTTCAACGCCGGCACGCTCGGCACGTCGATGGTCGAGGGCCGCATCAGCGCCGGCGTCGTGGTGGGCGACGGCAGCGACATCGGTGGCGGAGCATCGATCATGGGCACCCTGTCGGGCGGCGGCAAGGAGACGATCTCGGTCGGTCGCAACTGCCTGATCGGCGCCAACGCCGGTCTCGGCATCAGTCTCGGCGATGACTGCATCGTTGAGGCCGGCCTGTACCTGACGGCCGGGACGCTCGTGAAGCTCCCCGACGGCGACATCGTCAAGGGCCGCCAGGTCTCCGGTGCCAGCGGGATGATGTTCATCCGCCACAGCCAGACCGGCGCCGTCGAGGCCAGGGTCCGCTCCGGCGCCTGGGGCGGCCTCAACGAGGCCCTCCACACCAACTGAGTTAGCGTCGGTGGGGCATGGCGAAGGAACACGCCGAGCCGCTGGAGCTGACGGTCGGGGACACGGTGGTCGAGATCACCCATCCCGACAGGGTGATGTTCCCAGAGCACGGCGAGACGAAGGGCGACCTCGCCCGCTACTACGTGGCCGTCGGCGAACCGATGATGCGCGCGGTGCGCGATCGGCCGACATTGCTGCAGCGCTTCCCCAACGGGGTCAAGGGGCAGTCGTTCTTCCAGAAGCGCATCCCCGACTCGGCACCAGAATGGCTGCAGACGACGATCGTGTCGACGCCCAACGGCACCACGTCGCGAGCCATCGTCATGGCCGACCTGGCCCACGTGCTGTGGGCGGCCAACCAAGGATGCCTCGGCTTCCACCCGTGGCCGTACCGCGCCGGCCGGGCAGAGGAGACCGACGAGCTGCGCATAGACCTCGACCCCTCTCCGGGCGTCACGTTCGACATGGTGCGGGAGGCGGCCGCCGAGGTGCGCTCGTTCTTCGACGAGCTCGGCATCACCGCCTTCCCAAAGACGACGGGCAACCGAGGCCTGCACGTGTACGTGCGCGTTGAGCAGGGTTGGGACTCGATCGGGGTGCGCCAGGCAGCCGTGGCTGTCGCCAGGGAGATGGAACGCCGCCGTCCCGACCTGATCACGGGGGCTTGGTGGAAGGAGGAGCGCGGCGCCAGGGTGTTCGTCGACTTCAACCAGAACGCTCCCCACAAGACGGTGTTCGGCGCCTGGTGCGTGCGCTCTCGGGTGGGCGCCCAAGTGTCGACGCCGTTCTCGTGGGACGAG